>JAYTNK010000645.1:0-19653 GCA_043748375.1 Cytophagales bacterium | reverse complement strand
TCTCGTTTTTCGTTCACAAATCGTCATTCAACAACGAGATGCTTCACTACGTTCAGCATGACAAATGCGCTATCACTAAAAATAATACAGAAGGAAATATACCCAATATTTATAGCACCAATATTATTTTTGAAAAGTACTTTGTATTTATACAAGTGCGCTCAAATTTTTTGGAAAACTTCCACCTTAACGTCTCCTCGACCAATCTCGATTTGCCTCTGTAGCAAATACCTTCTTAAAACGGGTGCATTTCAAAATTTCGCTTTTACCCTCATATCCTTTGGAGAGGGTAGGGTGAGGCTGCAAGAAACGCGAGATTTTGAAATGCCCCTTAAAACCAATATCTATAAAGAGGTGGATATATTTATCTTAAAAACTCATTTTTAGATGATTTCAATTTCAGGCAAGGGGAAAATAAACTTGCCTCCGTTGGCGATATATTCTTTTTCACGCTCCAAAATACCATGTTTGAAATGCCAAGGCAATACAAAGAAATAATCAGGCTTCATTGCCCTTGCCTCCGCTTCCGAAATGATAGGAATATTCGTACCAGGCGTAAAACAGCCATATTTATCAGGATTTACTTCGGCTATGGCAGGTAAGTGTTTTTCAGTAATGCCACAAAACTGTAGCAATACATTGCCCTTAGTAGAAGCTCCATAACCCAATATTTTTTTACCATCAGCTACCAAACTATCAATAAGTTTCAATAAACTCTCACGGTGTTTGAAAACTCTTTCCTCAAAATCGCGGAAAGGCTTGGGCGTGTTCAGTCCCATGTTATATTCTTCTGCCAATAACCACTCAATCACAGGATAGTTGGGGCGAATTTTAGCATTTTTCTTAGCGGCTGTAACAGCAAAACTGCCTCCATTGATAGCATTCATTTGCACATCAACCACTTTCAAGCCACACTTTTCAAGCATATCTTTCACTACTTGGAAAGAATAAAACTCTAAATGCTCTTGGCAAATCGTATCATACGAATTGGTGCGAAGCATAGAAGGCATATAACTTTGCTCAAAATGCCAAATACCTTCTTCATCTAATATCTGCTCAATTTCAGACACAAACGCCATAGGGCTTTCGAGGTCATAAAACATCGCAATAGACGTAATGAGTTTTGGGCGCAAATTTGGATATACTTTTCTAAAGCTTTCCGCAGAGAAAAAATCAGGAATTAGCTCAATGCCGTCTTCATAATATTGGATAAACTTCTTGCCTGTAGGATCCATACCAATACGTTTGAGCGTATTAGGATAGGTTTTGAGCGAAGTCGCATCATTGCTACCTATGTCTAACACAACCTCGCCTGCCTGCATCGGGAACATACGCATAAGCGTGTTCGCCTTGTGTTGCAAATGGCGCACCATCGAGCCATTTAAGCCTGAACGGTAGCCATAATTATCGCCATACATCTCGTCAGTGCTGTAAGATTGTTTGAGTTGCAATAAGCCACTGTCAGGACACCACACCAAATCAACGGGTCCTTTCGTAATTTTTTCTTCCTTTGATTTGGGGAAAATGCCTGTCAAATATTGCTCTCCCAACGACAAAACATTGATGAGGTTGGTGCTTCCACTAATACGGCATTGGGTTATTTCTTTGTACATACAGTCAAAATTAAAAATTCTCTATAGACTCGCTTTAAACAAGATAAGATTGAATAATTTGATAGAAAATACCTAATATTTTAGGCAAGTCTGAAAGGTAATACGTTTCGTTATCAATAAAAATCTGTTGTCCCGAAAGCTTTAAAAACTTGCAATCGCCACTCGTGTGATAGGCTATCTAAACCTCCATAAGAATAGGCGAAATCTGCTGTGAGAGGCATTATCAAGGTTCAACAAGTGTAATTTGTGGGAATATGTTTATGTCTGTTTCCTCCAACTCTAAGTTATCCAACACTTTTTTTAAACTTTTGAAATTTTTTTAGCCCATTGTAAGATGTGATATTGATACTTAAATGTTTATGTAGTTATGTATTAAGGCTTTATATAAGGCACTTTGCAGTGCAAAAATAAAGTAAAAAAATGAATATACGATAAATACAGACGCTAATTTATTCTTTTCAGGGTTTTTGCTTGTATTTCGTGATGGAGCGAGGCGCGTTTCCAGTTCCTTGTCCAGTGTGCGTCTGTTTGTATGTGGTCTTTGCGCACCCATTTTAGGACAGAGGTAGCGAAATCATCATTTGAAAAACTTGTCTGCAATCGTACCACTACTCCCTCGCGCGGGGCAGGCAAGATATTTATATCGCACAAACTACTTGGCTCTTGCGCTAATTTCAACACTAATTTTTCTAAGTCTTGTGCAGTCGATAGCGTACCTTCAAACAATATGGGCGCGATAGGCATTTCTACCATGTGAGCATATAGTTTTACCTCGTCCCAACTTGCCCATTGCTCACCTTGTCTAACTGAAAATAAATAAAAGTAGCTTTTTAAGTCGCTATACGTAATAGAATGAATGGCATACAGGCTCTCTCCAAAAAGTTCTATATCATGTAATTGATAGCGTAACATATCCCAATATTGCCATAAATAACCAGCCCACGGATTGCGTGTAGGCGCACTATGCGAACGTGCAAAAACACCTGCTTCATTTAAGCAAGTGTTTTCGCCATCTAATTTTTCGGTTATAACTATAGGTACGCCTATTAAACTATCGTAATCAGGAGCAATGCGGTCATCATTTTTTGCGCCAGGGCTAAACGGAAAATGAAAGGTTCGAGGATATTTCACAAGTGATTAGTAGGCAATTTATTGCAAATATTTTTTCTATTTTGTGTGCCAAGGGTAGCTATAAAACGTCTTGCCTACCACCGTATTTTTAAATGGTTTCCAAGCACCTTCGGGTTGCGCCAGGCGGTCAGCTATACAAACCAAAGTCATAGGGTCAACGCCTAACCCAACATGGCTGGCAAAAACTTCTACATTTTCTGTGTTGTGGTCTTCTTCTGCGTCCTTGCAAGTCTGCCAATTCACAATGCCATCAAAGCAGGTATAAATAGCCGTACTTGGTACAGGTGGCGGTGTAGAAGCACGTTCGAGAATAACTTTGTCAATCTCAGAAATGTCCTTACCTGTAACCCACTCCATCATAAATTCAAGATTACTTCTGCCTTCTACTCCTCTGAAAGGCGAACCAAGCGTAATAACTTGCCGTACATATTCAGGCATCGTATGGGCTATAGCACGCGCAAACACGCCACCTGCGCTCCACCCTACAATACTTACTTTCCCACCATGTTCGTCTGCAAGATTTTTTAACATCGTAGAAAGTTGTTTTTCTAAAGCCTCATAGTTTATCATGTTGCGCCCCAATAGCCATGGTTGGGCTTTGTAATTGCGCCTTTCGAGAAAATAACGCATAGGCAACGTTGCCCCATCGGAGGTCAAGAAGCCAGGTAAAACGAGTACGGGATGCCCATCTCCACGCGCCGTTAAGTTCATGAGCGGAAAGGTGGCAAAATATGTACCTAAATTGAGTATGCCTCTGCCTAATTCGGTGAGTAGCAATAAACTAGATGGAGGCTGAATATTTGGACTGAACATGGGATACGGTTTAGGAGATAAAATGCTTTTCGCAAATATAACGATTTTAATAATAAATTATGTTATTCCTTTTTAAATATTCAAAAAAGAGTTTTTAGGAGAACTTATGTTTTTTAATTTGTGATTGTAAAAATACAATAAATATATTAAAAATGTAAAAAAACATTGATTATCTGATGATTTTTGTGGAAGCAAGGCTGTAGCAATGAGCTTTAGCTTGTTGGGAGGCTCAAAACGGCATGCTGGAAGCACGCCGCTGTAGACTTTCACAAAAATTGTGAGACAACCAAAATATTTATATTTATCGTTAAAAATAAATATATTTTATATAAAATCTATTGTTGTGTAAAAGCCGTTCCTTCTTTTTGAATTAACTCTCTTACATTATCCAAAAAATTCCCTTCAGGCAAGAGCGAAAAAGGTAGGTATTCTTGCAAGCGAGTTTGCAAAATTTGCACACGCAATAAATAGCGTTTCCAATCCGTAGGCGCAATGCCGATATAGTCGGCTATGGTATCGCCAAGCAAAAATCGCATATAGGTTTCAGTCAGCCCTAACGGAAATTTCGGCTGTAGGTACTCGACAAGGGCTTTAGTAAGTAACTTGCCTACGACCGATGCGCGGAAATGCCTTTCTGCTATGCGTTTGTCTAAAATATAGGCTTCTTTGGCGTTTTGGGGCATTATGGTAGGCAAGACTCCCAAGCCACAGCCAATTACGCGCCAGCTTTCGAGCAATGCCTCCCTATCATAGGCGGTAACTTGATAGCCTATTTTTTCCATGCCACGCGCCACAATCCAACCAAAGGCAAAGTTTGTACCCAGCATATCTTCTTGATTGATAGGCACCCCCCATTGCATATTCCATTCAGGTAGAGCTTGTATGCGTTTACGAATAATAGCGTGCAATAGCCTTACTTGTGCTATACTTACCCAGCCCTTGCCTGTAGGCAAAAAGGCATCAACACTCAAGACATCAAGCAAAAATTTACTGGTTTCTAGTAACCGTTTTTCAATTTGGTTTTGTATTCTATCCGATAAATACAACACTTGCGCCCCGTACTCACCTGCATAACAATACGGCAGAGACAATAATCCCAACATACCCAAATAAGGCTGGGCGTTTTGTTGAAAAAAGTTAGCATTATGATTGATATAGGCGTATGTTGTAGCTGTTATAGGCTGTACAACTTGCGCAAGGTAGTTTTTTATATAGGTAGGCAAGCTGTTTTCTTGCAAATTTTGGTTGTTTTGCAATGCCCATACCTGTTGCAAAACTACTCTCGGACTTTCCTCTTCAAACATACGCGCCACTGCTTCATCAGCAGGGGCATCCCCTTGTAAACGCAAGACATCAAGTGCTAATTTTGTAGGAATGTTCATGGCAAAGGTTTTATACCATAACCCAATTATAGGCAAAAATGTTTTTGTATGTATTTGATTTATAACATTAAAGCCTTTTGGGAGCAAATCGTATTATCATTTCGACTATCAATAAATTAGGAATCCAATTCAGCCAAGCCGTAGAAGCGGTGATAGTATCGTGCGAGATTTCAGGAAAATATACAGATAAAATAGGTGTCCACATACGCAAGGTTACGGCTGAAAAAGTAAGCGCGTAACTGCGACTTGTCCACGCCATGTGTGCCTTGAAGTTGCGGTTGCGCACATGGTGGTAGGCAAGGTAGGTAGTGCCAATCCATAAAAACGATAATACGCCAAAACCTAACTGCGCCCACAGTCCGCCATTGGCAAATACTGCCATGTATAAACCACTTGGCGCGCCTGCTACAAGTATCGAGAATATATAAATCTTGCCTGCCAATCTATGTTGCTTTGAGTAATGATGCCTGATATAGCCTATAAATTGAAACGGGCCTATTATCAAACACAAGATACAACTCGTAACATGAAAATAGAAAGCCGTCATCCACATCGTACTGCGTACACCATCTTGCTTTTGCAACAAAAATCCGATATTGGTTCGAAAAAATACAAAGCCCTTCTCGTTATAATCTGCCAAATAATAGGTAAAAGTAATAAAACACAAAAAAGAAGCTCCTAAAAGAATAAATCCCCATGTACTTTTGAAGCACACATCAGCTATGAATTTTAGCAATGTAGTTTTTGTTTTCATAAAAAATTAGTGTGTAATAAATTTAAAAAAACGTATGAGTTAGCAAAATTAATGATAGTTAATGTGTATTTGCGTATCAGACAAAGACGTTTCAATATAAACTAATTGCATGACAAAAGATAAATATAACGTGCTCAATAGTTAAAAAATGCTTTTGCATTGTTTTATTTTTTCACCGTTAACTTTTGTAAAAAACGCCTCATCAAGCCTTCTATTTCATATACGAAAAAGGGTCCACGCCAAGACCCTGTATTGGTAAGAAATACCCACACATACCCATCATGGCGACACGTAACTGAAGCCGATGTACTGCTAAGGTTGCCTGTGCGCCACCATTTTTCTGCGTCTGCATGTTTCCAACCTATCAACATTTGCTTGGTGCTATCTCTGCTGAGGGTGGTTGTCATACGATTGATACTCTTAAGTTCGAGAATATCAGGTACAGGATTTAGACCATCTATATGTAGTACAAATCGGGCTACGTCCAATGGACTTGCTATCCAGCCTCCCGCTCCACCAAGTGCATACGTGTCATTACCTTCATATACTGCCGAAGCCGAGTCTTTAAAGTTGTAAATAGAAGGTTTTAAGGCTTCTTTTGTATGTGTATAATAACGTGTTTCGTATGGAAGGCGGTCTTCATATCGGTTTTTGCCTATTGCCATGTGGGAAATTTGCATTTGGGCAAGGATATCCTGCGTCATATAGGCTTCATACGACTTGCCTGCCACTTCTTTGATGACTTCTCCTAGAAGTGTATAACCAAAGTTGGAATAATCTGCCAAGCTACCAGGCTCAAACATTCCTTTCTGTGCGAGCATAAAGCGCAAAGTAGTTTCAAAACTAGGTGCTTTTTCTAGGTGCATAGCTTTTGCTACAGCTACAGGGGCAAACATGGGGTCTGTCCGTAATTGATTGCGCCAACCGCCTGTGTGTGTAAGCAAATGTTCTACGGTTATTTTGTAGGCGAGTGTATCGGCTATAGGCAAGTGTCTATATGTTTGCAAAACGCCTGTCGCGCCAAATATTTTGTTGTCTAAACGCAACTTGCCTGCCTCTACCAACTTCATAATCCCTACAGCAGTAAACAATTTAGACACGCTTGCTATACGCATACGATGATAAGGTTGCATAGGTATTTCGCGCTCATGGTCTGCCCAGCCGTACCCTTTTGCATAGAGAACCTCTCCATCTTTTAAGATGCACATGGATGCGCCCTCTATTTGCCATTGGTGAATAAATTGCATCACCATAGAATCCAATAAAGCAGTTTTTTCGCTTCCACTGTAGCCGTTCACGATTGGGTTATAGCTTTTTGTATAAAAATTTTCGCCCAATAAGGTGGCATTTGCTGTTGAGTCTTGTGGAGAGTTGCAACTTGACAACCATAAAACTATATAAATAAATAAAAATATACGCATTACTTTTTTTTTACTTGCCTACCAATATACGCTCAGTAGGCTATACGAGCGCAAAGATACAGATATTTGTGTACAATTCATAAAACCTTGATGAGTAATAATAGGGTACATTTCAAAATTTTGCACCAACTATTAGGATAGAGTAGGGCTATAATAAAAGTAAGATTTGAAACGTAGCATACTGAGAAATAATACAATAAGTGAAATATTATCCTTTAAATACGAAATACTTTTTCATCACAAAATTCCAAATAGTAACTAATATAATAGCCAAAATTTTCGATGTTAAAATACTTAATAGTAAAAAATTTATAGATAGTGCTATTATTAAATTGCTTAATCCTAACGCTACAATACCTACTGTCATAAAAGCAAAAGCCTCTGTTTTGGTATCGTATTTTCCTATTTCAAATATCCACATACGGCTCGCAATATAATTCCATACTAAAGCAATACAAAATGTAAATGTATTGATAGCATAAACATAATTCTTGCCGATAGCGGTTAGCATTATACTAAACAATATCATTTCCAATACAAAACAACTGCCTCCTACTGCGACATAGCGCAAAAATTGCCCGTACTGTTTATGAAAAAAAGTTACTTTTAATAATTGTAGGAGTAAGCAAAAACCCATTAATAATGCTATGGTTTGCGGAAATATTAAATAACGCATATCTGCCTCTACTATAAACACATACCCAAAGGTAGCCAAAACAAGCAAAACCTTCCAAAAACGGCGGAAGAAAAACAATAAATATAACAAGCCAACTAACTGTCCGACAGCTAAACTTATATGGTAGGTAAGACGCACGCCAAGTCGAAAATAATCTTTCTTTTCCAAAAGTTGTTTATAGCCCCATGTTTGATTTGTTTTTTCTATCTCAGCTCGGTTAATTGTACGCGAAAACCCCCACTGTTCATTGGGAAGTCTTTCATGATTGAAGGATAAATAAAAATAACATTTAGAAGCCCAATATAAACGGTGTTTGATGTATTGAAGAGGGTTTTGTAAAATATAATTTTTTAATTCTTTCGATACTATTTCCTTGTATTCTTTTACAAATGCCTTCTTTCTTTTATAGTCAGTACCTTCATAATAATTATACTTTTTATGAAATTCATGGGGTTTTTCCAAATAAATAACGCCATAAATAGAGCCTATTAAAGCGCGACTTGAAAGAATAGGATTTACGATAGTATAGGTGTCAAATAATTGTAAATTTCTATATTGCCATAAATTCAAACTTATTATGGGTATCAATATCCACAAAGCCTGTTTTTTATTATTTGATAAAGTGGTTAATGCAAATACTACTATAGCAATAATAAATCCTTCTGCTCTCAAAAAACATAACAATGTAACCACTATATATAACAAAATATCATGTTTTTTATATAATATTTTGTAGGTAATATACACAAAGAAAAATACTTGTAAAAACTCCGTACCTACACCGCATTTAGCTATGTTCAAGTAAGGAATAAACATCGAGAAAATAGCCACATAGAGGCTTTCCTGCTTATTAAATTTAAGGGCTAAGAAAATAAAAAAAAACCACAAAGGCAAAAAATAAGAAAGCCCTATTTGTACCAAACAATATATATCTGTAGTAGAACAAATAGCCAAAAGCAAAGGCAAAACGGGTAATCGCCACAAAGTTACAGGCGCGTCTTGGAAAACATAACCAAATCCATATTTTTGGAATATCAAAGAAGCCTGATAGTATTCTATAGCATCAGGACCTGTAACACCTATGTTGTTAAAAAAAAAATAGAAGGCATTAAAAAACAAGGAGGCTACAAGAGCTATCCCTAAAACTAAGCGGTACTCTTTACAAACTTCCCAAAATGCTTGGTATTGGTTGTTATCATTTTTGGTATTCATGTTCATTAATGAGGTAAGAGGTAGTAGTAGTGGTTTCAGCCTCTACATAGATTTGATAGGAAAAACCGCCTTTAGATATCTGTATCAAGGAAAGATTTACCCACAGTAAAAATTTGGATATAAAATTATTGCCAAGTGCTTTCGGAAAAGGTGCTGGAATCCCTCTTATTTTAGTTATTTTAAGGTTTGAGTCTTGCAAAAGTTTTTTGAAAGTCTTAAAAGTGAATAAGCGTGTGTGTGTCTTGTCCAAAATACCACTTTTTCCATAATTGAAATAACCCATACCAAGCATAAGTCTAAGAGGAAAAAAAGCAATATTGCCTGTAGTCAAAATCAATTTTTGTTTCTTATGTCCAAATTGTTCTGATACCTTTGCCAAAAATGTTTCTGGATTCAATAAATGCTCAATAATATCTAGGAATAATATATAGTCGTACTCCTCTAAAGGAATATCGAATGTTTCATTTAAATTGGCAATAATGTGCTTAACCTTCTTAAATTGTTCAGGAATATCGAACATATCTATAGTAGTAACATCGCAACTTTTGTCCAATAAATAAGGGGAAATACCATAAGGTCCTGCACCAATATCTACCACCTTACTTCCATCTTTCACAGCATCTATCACATAAGTATGCGAGCTTGCATACCCGAGCTTGAGGCTATATTGTTGATTATCAATCACACAATCAAACTTGTTTTTATAAAAAACACCCCAAACATGATACTGTGCTTCCCAAAACAGTTTGCGCACACGACCACTAACAGTATGTACTACGGAGATATCACTTTCTATAGGCAAAGTAGCAAACAATACTTTTGAGAGTAGAATTTGGATAGTCAACTCATCTCGAAAGTCTTTTTCCTCATTGTATTGAAAAGGAATATTTTTGAACCAGTTTGTACGAAATATTTTGATAGGCGAGTAAAAATCATCTATACTTTTTTTCCAAAAACGTTTTTGAAACAGCACAGAAGTTTGATGCTTGGTTCGATAGCCTATCAATATTTTCTCTGCCTCGTCAAGCGTAGGCAAGCATTGTAAGCAAGCCCCAAAGTTTTGTATCAACGTAGGCAAGTCTTGGCATTGGATAGGCAATATCCAGTCAAAACCGACCTTCAAGGCATATTCTATGCTTAGTTTAAAACTAAAACCTGTGGTGGAATGTAGTGGAATATGAATATTGTGTTCTGAGTTGGGGGCGGTACTCACTGTAACCAATGAGATAGCCATTTTGTCTTGTTGTTTACACAATATTTGTAGCTGGGTAATGTCTATGTGCGGATTCTGAGTATCTACAACACTTATAAGGAGCGTATGTCTATTCATATTGAGTATGGTAGCAAGATAGAAGAAACGATTAGAACAAGTCTAAAGCCTTTTTATGGCTATTATGCTTGAGTTTTTTATATATTTTGTACTTGCCTATGCCCCAACGATGCAGGCGATAGGTAAGCGATACACGCAATACACCAAAGCCATATTTCATGCTTCGACTGAAATTAATGCTACTTGCTTCTTTGAAATATTTAGTCGGGCAACTTACCTCGCCTATCATGAAGCCTGCGTAGGCGATTTGTCCCAACATTTCATTGTCAAATACAAAGTCATCAGAATTATCAGCTAAAGGCAATGCCTCCAAGACTTCGCGACTAAAAGCGCGATAACCTGTATGATACTCTGCCAGCTTTTGCCCCATCATCAAGTTTTGGAAGAAGGTAAGAAAGCGGTTGGCTATATATTTATACATGGGCATACCTCCCGCCAATGCACCCTTACCAAGAATGCGCGAACCCAACATGACATCATGCACGCCACGCGCAATAGGGTATAACATAGCCTCCAAAATTAAAGGTGTATATTGATAATCGGGGTGGAGCATTACCACTACATCTGCGCCAATTTCTAAAGCTTTGGCATAACAAGTTTTTTGGTTGCCTCCATAGCCTTTGTTCTGTTCATGGCGAATTACATGATGCACGCCCAATTTCCTTGCTACTTCATACGTGTCATCTTTGGAGTGGTCATCTACTAAAATTACCTCATCAACTATATCAAATGGGATTTCATGATAAGTTTTTTCCAAAGTTTGCGAAGCGTTATAGGCTGGCATAACTACTACTATTCTTTTATTGTTTATCATTTTTTACAAAATAACTGTTTTTAAAAATAATATTATGGGTTAATAAGCAAAAACGTATTATCATTTTATTTTTACATCACAAATTAGTAATTATAAAACACCCTACGGATGTAAAACTACTGGAGTTTTTAGAAGTGCAAAGGTAGTAAAAAAAATTGTTATTAGAATTTTTGTTAAACAGATAAACTATAAAAACACGCAAAAGAGCGTGTTTTTAATCATGGGCAGCGCAGGCAAGTAGGGCAAGCCTACTCTTCAGTATAATTGATAAGTGCTTTGATGTCATACTTTTCCAAACGATTGCGTCCTTTCAGAAAACCCAGTTCTATTAAGAAAGAAAGTTGTACTATTTCGCCTCCAAGTGCTTCGACTAATTTGCACGCCGCAGAAATGGTGCCGCCTGTGGCCAACAAGTCATCATGAATTAAGATGCGGTCGCCTTTTTCAATGGCATCTTTATGAATTTCGAGTGCGTCAGTGCCGTATTCGAGTGTATAGGCTTCGCGCAAAGTATCGGCGGGCAATTTACCAGGTTTACGAACAGGTACAAAACCTGCACCGAGTTTTTCGGCAAGTGCCAATCCATAAATAAATCCGCGCGATTCTATCCCGACTACTTTCGTAACGCGGAGATCTTTGGCATATTCATACAATTGTTGCCCTGCCGCTCGCAATGCTACGGCATCTTTGAGCAATGTTGTAATGTCCTTGAACACTATTCCTGCCTTAGGAAAGTCTTTCACATCGCGAATGTATTGAGAAAAATCCATAAAATAAAGTGATTGGGTTTAAACAGATAAATACAAATAATTTTCTTTTGGCTATTTATTTAGTTGGTAGGCAAGCCATTACAATATCATGCGCTCAATAGGTATCACCAAAATACCTTCTGCCCCTGCCTCTTTTAATTGCGTTATTACGCCCCAAAATGCTTCTTCGCGCACTACAGAGTGTAAGGAACTCCATCCTTCGAGGGCAAGGGGTAATATTGTAGGACTTTTTAGCACAGGCAAGATTTTACTCACACGCTCAAGAGCATGATTAGGCACATTCATGAGGATATATTTGTGTGCTTGTGCTCTTTGCACACTTTGCAAGCGAAAGCGCAACTGCTCCAAAATATCCTTCTTAGCTTGGGTAAGATTGGGCGTAGCTATCAATACAGCTTCAGAGTGCATAACCGTTTCGGCTTCGCGGAGTCCGTTGCTCAACAATGTACTACCCGAACTAACGATATCAAATATTGCCTGCGCCAAACCTATGCTTGGTGCAATTTCTACCGAGCCACTTATTTCGTGTATGTATGCTTTGATATTATGGCGTTTAAGATAGTTTCTAAGAATATGGGGATAAGAAGTAGCGATTTTCATGCCGTTTAGGTCGCCCACATTTTGATAGGAAGAGTCCCGTGGTACGGCTATAGACAGTCGGCATTTGCCAAAGCCCAGCTTTTCCACCCAATCTAATGTTTCATTTTTTTCTACCAAAACGTTTTCGCCTACTATGCCTAAATCGGCTGTACCATTAGCCACATATTGAGGAATATCATCATCACGTAGGAAAAGAAATTCTATAGGAAAGTTTCTTGCTTCTGCTTTCAACTTTCCAGCACTTTGGGTAAATGCGATACCACATTCACGTATCAACGTAAGGCTATCGTCGCTCAAGCGACCACTTTTTTGCACTGCAAGGCGTATCATTATTTTATTTGTTTTGCGGGTCAATTATAAAGCCGCAAAAATAGGTTATTTTTGCTACAAACAAAAAAATCTTACGTCATCAGTTTTCTTAAGGCGCAGTTATGTCCAAATACTTATTCATTCCTTTGGCTAAATCTGCATACGCCCGTTGAAAATGCTCGTCAGCCTTGCCTACAGGTTTGCCTTCACGCAACCAAATATAATAGGCGGTTAGTTGTACAAAATCAGTGTCAGGTATATTTGTAAGAAACAAGTCGCAAGCATTCGCTTGAAAATCGTATGGCAATGAATACCTATCGCGCAAGTAATAAGCGTTTGTATAACGGTAGCAAGTCAGTCGAATAGGGCAGGTGTCCTTGTTATTTTCGCCTTCGCAAATAGTTTCCATAGTGTATTTAATAAGGTGTCGTAAGTCCTAATCTTCTCTAAGAGATTGAGTTTTGTTTAAATTCAATGGTAAAGGTTGTACCAACTTTTGGCATACTATTTATGCTTATGGTACCGCCAAGTGATTCCACTTGTAGTTTAACAAGGTGCAAACCCATTCCTTTGCCCTCTACATGGTCATGAAACCGCTGATAAAGATTGAATAACTTGGCACTATGCTTCGTCATATCTATGCCAAGTCCGTTATCTTGTACAGTAATAATGAAAATATTATCTTTTTTCTGTGTTGTTATGTGTATCACAGGTTTTCGGTCAGGAGAGCGGTATTTAATGGCATTGCTAACGAGATTATACAATATACTTTCTATATAAGCTGAAACAGTTTGTGTGCTTGAGCCGCCTGCCCAATTTGTATTTATTTCAACTTCATTATCATGTATTTCTTGCTCCAATATTTTCATTATTTTTATTATTTTTTTGTCTAAATCTATTGTTTCTAAGGGCGGTTTTTCGCTTTTTTCTAATTCAAGTATTTTATTTAAATCATAAATAATAATATCAAGTTCTTTTGCCATGTTTTGTATTTTTTCTATAATTATAATATTCTCTGGGTTGGCAAAATTTTCCATATCCAAAATAGAACTAAGCCCCAAAATACGGGCTACGGGAGCGCGTACATTGTGCGCAGTAACATACGAAAATTGTTCTAATTGTTGTGTATATTGTATTAATTCTGTGTTTTTGTAGGCAAGTTCTTCTGTTCTTGCGGTAACTTCATCTTCAAGTTTATCCTTTTGTTTGCTTATAATCTCCTCATTACGTATCAATTTATGGTTTATGAGGGCTAATTGCCCATTCTTATAGGCGATATCCTGTTGCTGTGCGTCGAGTTCAATTTGCTTTTCGCTTAGCTTTTTAGATTGGAGATACATTTCTTGGTTTTTCTTTTTGAGCAAGCTATTTTTAAAATTATTTTTTAGATAAAAATTGATTAAAATGGCAAGCATAAATATAGTAAAAGCGATGCCTAATACCAAATAATTTTGCTGTATTTTAATTTTTTCAATAAGCATTTGTTGTGTTTTATTTTTTTGTTTTAAGGTTTCTACTTTATCTATAACACGTAAAAAATCAATCGAATTTTTTGTTTTTATAATTTCGTCTTCTTTGTTGTGCGTGTAAGCAGAATCCATTACCTGTTTAGTTTTCTCATAATACATATTTGCTATGTCATATTTCTTGGAGATATAATTTATTTTTGCCAATCCGTCATAAATTTTCACTAAAATTCCGAAATTATTGAGTTTGCCTATGGCATAGATTTGCAAGGCTTTTTCATAATATTGTTGTGCCTCTGTTAATTTTTGAGTAGCTATACTTACATTGCCCAATAATTGCAGTGCAACTACCGCGCTTATGTATTCTTTCCCTTTCAAACAGTATTGCACATCAATTTCTAGTAACTCGTGTGCTTTTGCATATTTTTTTTCTTCAAAATAAACATTACCCATATTACCAAATAAAATACCCATCCAAGTTGAATCTTTGGCTATTTGGGCTATGGATAATGCTTTTTCAAAAATATGAATAGCCTGCGTGTAGTTGCTTTGTTTAGAGTGAATAAGCCCAATGGAATTCCACGCATTAATTTTCTCGCGTATAGGCAATAGGTCTTTTCCTATATAAATAGCTTCGTGAATGGTTTGCTCTGCCGCAAAATAATCCTTGCTTTGGTATAAAGATTGCCCAATGTAATAATAACTTTGGGCAAGCTCGAGAGGCGCGTTTTCTTTCTCAAAAACATCTCTTGCTTTATAGGCATACGGCAAACTTTTTGAAAATTCTTGATGTGCTACATACAGGTCAGCTATTTTTAGTGCCGTTTGTGCAATTTCATACTTCAATTCATGGGTTACGGCATATTGATGTGCATTAAATATTTGTTGATAACTTGTCTGCGGTTGGCTATCATGCGACAGAATTTCTGCATACAAAAGATAGGCATGAGGCACAATACCTTTAAACGGACAGCTTTCGGCTTCTGACGCGCCTCGTTGTGCATATTTTAGTGCTTCTTTGGCAGGAAGTGTTTTCAGTTTTTGCTGCCATGTGTTTATGAGTTGTCGATAATTAGTGGCATTTGCTTTTCGTAAGTCAGGCAAGGACAAATATTGTTTAGTTTGACCGTATGCTAAATAGGCATGAAAAAACAAGGAAAAACAAATTAAAATGCGTTGTTGGTATTTTTTCATATAAAAGCTATGCTTCATACCTTCTTACGCATGCAGAATATTTTAGTTTCTTTTTAAAAACAAAAAAAATTTGCACACATTTTGCAAAATGTAAAAGAAAGGTATAAATTTGCTACAAATAGAAAAAAAATTAGTTTCAACGAGAGGCGCAAACCAACTTGTTTTTGACATTTATAAGATTTTGCAGACGTACAACACGATATTCTTAAAAGGATTTGAAAAATAACATGGCAACAACCGTTCAAAATACACGCTCTATAGTAAGTCGTTTAGTGATTTTCGTGGTGTTCTTTCTAAGTACCATCACAGCAAGTCATTTCTTGACGCGTTATGCCTTTTCGAGTTTGGAAAAATACCAAATCGTGGTGAACAAAGCAAGCGAAATAAATGACATTGCGGAGCAAGTCGTCTATCATGCTAATATCACGCTGGATAGCAAAAACATAGTAGATGCACGAAATGCACAAAATAAACTTGCAGACAACTTAGCCGAATACCAAGTAACGCTTGACTTGTTGAAAAGTGGAGGCAAGGAAGAGATAGCAGGCGAGGTTGTGTCCTTGCCTCCCTGTGAGCCAAGCCTCAAGCCACAACTTCTGAAGCTTGAGGAATTATGGAATGTATATAAAACCCAAAGCGAGTATATTATTCATACCGAAATCTCCAATAGTTTTATAGCAGGAGATGCGCAAATAACAGAAGTGCGAAATAGAATTATTGAAAAAGTAAGCTATCTAAACGCTAACAGAGTACGTCTGCTAAACTTGCAAAAACGCTTCATAGAAAGTTATTTCGCGCTTTCGCGTGAGCAAAAAGACACCGCTAATAGCTGGTTGTGGGGATTATGGCTCATCAATATGAGCCTTATAGGAATCGGAGTTTGGCTTATTATGTTTTGGATAGTACAGCCATTACGCCAAATATCTATTATCGCTCATAGAATAGGCGAAGGCGACCTAAGCCAAACAGTTCAATACAACCGTGATAATGAAGTAGGCGAGGTAGCTGTTGCGCTCAATAATATGGTGCATAAAATTCGCTCTGCCACAGATTTTATTCGCAATATTGAGGAAGGGAATTTAGATGTTTCATACAAAGAACTCGCCCCCGAGATTCAAAATGGAGGTTTACGCCTCACGAATGGCTATAGCGATATAAAACGCGATGCCCTTGCGACAGCCCTCATCAATATGCGTGAACGCATGAAGTCGGTAGCTGTAGAAGAAAACGAACGTAACTGGGCAACGCGTGGACTTGCCATGTTCAGCGAAATTTTGCAAGATTACAATGAAGCCACAGAAACTCTTGCCTACGAGGTTGTGTCGAATCTTGTAAAGTATATGGACGCAAATCAAGGTGCCATTTTCTTGATGAATGATGAAACATTAAGTACAAATAAAGCCACATCAGGACATATATACTTGGATTTATTGGCTTCTTATGCCTATAATAAGCGTAAATATGTTCAAAAACGGGTGCTTCCTGGCGAAGGTTTAGTTGGGCAAGCATTCAAAGATGCCGATACCATCTATATTTCTGATATTCCTGAAGGATATGCTGACATTACTTCAGGGTTGGGAGGAGCGCAACCGCGTAGTGTATTGGTTGTGCCACTTAAGTTGAGCGACCGTGTCTATGGTGTAGTTGAAATAGCTTCTTTTTACGAAATAGAAAAATATCAAATCGCCTTCCTAGAAAAACTTAGTGAAAATATTGCCTCCAATCTTTATACAGCAAGGGTAAACGAAAATACAAAACGCCTTTTGCTAGAATCTAACCGCATTACTACACAAATGCAGGAGCAACGTATAGCGATGGAGAGAAATATGCAAATCCTTGAACATACACAAGGGGAAATGCAAAAAAATCAAGAGGCACTCACAGCGCAATCTTATGCTATTCAAAACACACTTATTACGGTGGAAATGGATATGACAGGCATTATATTAGTATGTAATGAACTTTTTTGCCAAAAATTTGGATACAAAGAATCAGAAGTAATAGGGCAAAAATACCATGACCTTACTGTTCCTTCAGGGCAGATATACGAAACGCAATTCGAAAGAATGTGGCGCGAAATCGAGCTGGGAAGACCTGTAACTACCGAAGTAAAACGGAAAACCAAACAAAACCATGATATTTGGCTACGCGTTACACACTCCCCTATCAAAAATGCGAAAGGTGCCCCCTACAAAATATTCATGCTCGCTTTTGATATCACAGAAGACAAACGTTTCCGACAAGAATTTAAGGAACAATTAGATTCATTCCAACGCTCTAATGCCATTGTGGAGTTTTCATTAGAGGGGAAAATCATCGAAGCCAATGAGCCATTTTTGGACATCATGGAGTATCACCGTAACGAAATCATAGGGCAAGAACACACCATTATTGTACCCCAAAACGAAAGGCAAGCCGCTGCCTATCAAGCCCTTTGGCATAAATTGAAACAAGGAAATTATCACGTAGGCGAGGTAAGGCGCGTTACCAAATCAGGTAAAATAGTTTGGTTTCAAGGTAGCTTTAACCCTATTCTTGATTTGAATGGCAAACCGTACAAAATTGTGGAAGTTATTATAAATGTAACAGACCGCAAAAACGCTGAAGCGCGTATCTTGGCTACTCAAGCCGAACTGCGCCAAAAAGAAGAAGATTTGACTGCGCTCATCAACAATACTGATGATGCCATTTATACTGTAGGAAGCAATTATCGCATCACATTGCTAAACGATAGCACGAAACGCTTGTTTGATACGCTCGGAAAATCGGTACGCATGGGCGCAGATGTACTTGATGCGTTGCCCAAAAACTACTATACCATGTGGAAAGGTTATTATGACCGCGCATTGGGAGGCGAGAAATTTAGCATTGAGCAAGCTATACTTAGCGATAACAATCGTAGCAAAATATACTTGAGTGTATCGTTCAATCCTGTACGCAATGACCACAATGAAACACAAGGCGTAGCTGTGTTTGCACGTGATATTTCGGCACGCAAACAACGCGAAATGGATATTTCCGACTTTACCAAAAAACAAAACCAACGTACCCAACGCATCATAGAAAACCAACGCCAAACCCTTCAACAAACTACGGATGCTTTTGAACAAGAAGTAAAGGATTTAAAAGCACAAGCAAAAAGCCAAGAAGTTGAACTTATAGCAGTAGCCAAAAATAAAAGATATCAAAGCCGTACCACCGAAATATTTTGGGTAATAGATGTAAATTTGGAGGTTAGCTACTACAACCCTCTTGCCTCCTCTTTCTTAAAGAAGTGGCATATTTATATACAACCACATTACTATCTGCCCGACCTTTTTCCTCAAAACCGTTTTGAACAATGGCAGAAATATTGTTTCCGTGCCTTGCATGGTGAACACTTCCAAGTAAGCGAAACAGTAGGCAATCGACACACGCGAGCAGGTGATTGCCTTTTAGTAGAGTTTACACCGCTGTTTAATGAATTTCAACAAGCCACACACGTCATGATTTCAGTAGAGCCTATAACGCCTATTTTGAAAGCATACAAAGCCCGCTTTGCCCAACACAAAAAACGTTTAGTAGAAAAGCATAAGCTACAACAAAAAGCCACCGAAAAAGAGTTCACACAAACAAAACAAACCTTCGACAACAACCTCCTTGCTTTACAGAAAACACAAGCCAAACTACAAATAGACAGCGATATTTGGCAAGGAATGCCTATTTATACGCTCTTAACAAATAGTGATGGCTTGGCAATAGCCTACAACAAAAGTACTAAAATATACTTGCGCGAGTGGCATTCATTCTTACAACCTGACTACCTAATAGCAGATTTATTCCCGCAAAAATACTTTGAGCAATGGGAAAAATTACGCTTAGAGGCATTGGCAGGCAAGCCTACTACTTTTATCACCTACTTATACAATCGTTACAAGCACGAGATTAGAAGTTTTTATATCACTTTAACCCCTCATACTGAAGGTGTATTGATTTCGTTTCAAGACGTTACAAAACATATCAAACGAAGTAAAAAGAAAAAAATAGCTTAAAAACAAAATTACTGAAAGTTATAGCTTTCAGTAATTTTTTTGCAAGTTTTTTAAGGGTTATAAAACTAGGACTTTCGCTTTCCCCCTATGAAATTGGGAGATTTGGGCAAAAAATCTATAAGAGGGGCATTTAGAGA
>JAYTNK010000644.1:0-9077 GCA_043748375.1 Cytophagales bacterium | reverse complement strand
CGTGATAGCCAAACCGTCTGAGCTTACCCCTATGACAGCATACTTACTTGCCGAGCTTTGCCAAGAAGCAAACTTGCCTGCAGGTGTATTAAATATCTTGCATGGCTTGGGAGGCAAGGTTGGGGCAAGCATAGTCGAACACCCCAAAATCAAAGCCATTTCATTCACAGGGGGCACTAGCACAGGTGCAACTATTGCCCGAACTGCTGCCCCCATGTTCAAAAAACTTTCCTTAGAATTGGGAGGCAAAAACCCTGTACTTATATTTGCTGATTGCGACTACGACACTATGTTGGCGACCACAATTCGCAGTTCTTTCACCAATCAAGGACAAATATGCCTTTGTGGTTCGCGTATATTGGTAGAAAGGGCAATCTATGAACGCTTCAAATCTGACTTTGTGCGAGAAGCAAGCAAGCTCATAGTAGGCGACCCTTTGCAAAAAGACACGCAAATGGGCGCGGTGGTTTCGGAAGCGCACCAACAAAAAATACTAAGTTACATCAAACTTGCACAAGAAGAAGGTGGCTCTATCCTCACAGGAGGAAGCGCAACACAAGAGGCGGGCGGGAAAGGTTGGTTTGTCTTGCCTACCATCATAGAAGGCTTGGCGCAAGAATGCCGTACCAATCAAGAAGAAATATTTGGCCCTGTTGTTACGATACAGCCCTTTGATACAGAAGACGAGGCATTAACAGCCGCCAATGCAACCCGTTACGGCTTAGCTTCTGTCCTTTGGACAAATAACTTACAACGCACCCAACGCATCTCGCAAGCCATCGAAGCAGGCATTGTGTGGGTAAATTGCTGGCTCATGCGCGACTTGCGCACCCCATTTGGCGGTGTAAAAGAATCTGGAGTAGGGCGCGAAGGCGGATGGGAAGCCCTGCGCTTTTTTACCGAAGCCAAGAATGTCTGTATAAAATTGTAATTTTATCCTTCTGTATTTTTTTAAGTGAAAAGAGAAGTTTGTCATTTTGAGCGAAGCTCAACATCTCGTTTTTCATTCACAAATCGTTATTCAACAACGAGATGCTTCACTACGTTCAGCATGACAAATGCGCTATCACTAAAAATAATACAGAAGGATTTTATTTGTTTTCTATAAAAAACAACTATTTTTTTCAAAACAAATTACCTATAAGTTTTCTGCTTTTTGGAAAAACTGTTTTTTTCAGTTGTCAATACACTTACACTTGATAACCTACAAAAATACCGTAAATTATCTCAAAAATCACACTATATTTTACATTTTTTTTAATTTGCAAAGGGTTGTTTTTCTTTTTTTTACGGATTGTCAAGTCTAACGACATTGACAACCGAAAAAAAGAAAAAACAATTTATGGGTGGCAAGTTCCCGCAATAATAGACTTCCTGCGAAAGTACCTTTTTCCTCTCTCAAAATGTAGAGAGGCAGGGTGTAAGGCTTCTAAAAAACACTTTCGCAAGAAGTCTAATATTCGAAGAATCAAAATGTTTACGCATTTTTATAAATTCGTTCATAACGCCCTTGGCTTTGCTCCCACGAATTATTGAACGTCATGACGAGTTTGCGGAGGTGTTGAAAGCGTGTTTGGTCTTGGTATAATATTAAAGCGCGTTTGGTAGAGATGACAATATCTGCGATACTTGCATAATCGAAGCGAATGCCATAGCCTTCAGGCTCACCATAATCAGCCACAGTATCTTTCAAGCCACCTGTACTGCGTACCATAGGAATAGTGCCATAACGCAAAGCGTACATTTGATTTAAGCCACAGGGTTCAACGCGGCTTGGCATAAGGATAAAGTCAGCCGCGGCATACATACGATGGCTCAACCCTTCGTTATAGCCAATAAAACAGTTGTAAATACCTTTGCAGAGGGATTTTAGCGCATTTAGTTCGTTTTCTACGTTGGTATCACCTGAACCAAGCACGAGAAAGTTTACTTTTCCTTTTGTTTCATACATAGCCTTGCCCATAGCCTCAGGCAACAAGTCTGCCCCCTTCTCGCCTACCAATCTACCAATGAATACAATAAGCGGATTAGCAGGGTTTAGGTCGAACATCTCACAAATTTCTTGTTTGTTACTTTCCTTGCCTGCCTGCATAGTTTCTGTGTTATAATGATGTGTTAAATAAGTGTCATCAGCAGGATTCCACACATCAAAGTCGATGCCATTCAATATGCCATAACATTTGTAATGCAGTTGTTGGAACAAGGATTCTAATCCATTGGCTTTCTCCATCAATTCGTGCATATACGACCAACTCACCGTTGTAACAGCATCAGCACAACGGATAGCCGAAGCCATCGGATTGATAACATTTGACCAATCGAGTAGTCCTGTTTTCCATCTATCGAAGGCAGGCAAGTACATTACTTTCGACCACGAGAACCAGCCTTGATACTGCCCGTTATGAATAGTAAAAATTGTTTTGACTTTGCTTAAGCGTTGAAAACGCCCACAATGTCGCACCATGAACGGCACGAGAGCTGTGTGATGGTCGTGGCAATGAATAACATCGGGTTGGTGTTTCCATTGCGACATCCAATCTAAGGTAGCTAATTGGAAGGCAAGAAACCGCTCTGTGTCATCACTTTCTGAATATACATTGTCGCGATTTGTGAGTCCGTCTATCAAGATGCAGTATAAGTCGAAGCCAAGTTTATTGGTCTTTTCTTTCAGTACTTCATAATGTAGTTTGTAGCCTCCAAAATCAATTTCTTGTTCGTATTCGTTCTGCCATTGATTTTGGTGCATGAACTTTGTATTATAGGCAGGCATTACGACTTTCGCGTAATGTCCAGCTTGGCATTGGTATTTGGGCAATGCGCCCACTACATCGCCTAATCCGCCTACTTTTGCAACGGGGTAACATTCCGCGCTTAAATGTATAATTTCCATAATTGCATTTTTTTAGCGCAATTATACAATTATATCTTTAAATAATATGTTTTTTGACGAGTTTTATTTTTGACATATCACAGCCATTTTATATTTTTACCATCGGCAGGGCTTAAAATCCCTGCCGAAGATAAAAAACTTCATTTTTTTCTTTTATACACGTTCAATGATAGTAGAAACCGCCATTCCGCCGCCTACACACAGCGTAGCCAAGCCCATTTGTTTGTCTTGACGTTCAAGCTCATCAAGCAAAATACTCATGATAACTGCACCAGACGCGCCAAGCGGATGCCCCATAGCGATAGCACCGCCATTTGGGTTCATTTTTGCGTGATCCACACCTAAAAGGTGTGCATACAACATAGGAACTACTGAAAAGGCTTCGTTTACTTCAAAAAGGTCAATGTCTGAAATATTCATGCCATTGCGTTTAAGCAGTTTTTGGGTAGAGGGAGCTGGACCAGTAAGCATAATAGTTGGCTCTGAACCTATCACGGCATAAGAGTGTATTTTAGCGCGTGGCCTAAGTCCTGCCTTCTTGCCTGCCTCTTCCGAGCCAATGAGAAGCAATGCAGCTCCATCTGTGATTTGAGAAGCGTTACCTGCGTGGTGTACGTGGTTTATGGCTGCAATTTCAGGGTACTTTTGGAGTGCAAGCGCGTCTAATCCACCCATCTGCCCCATCATTTCGAAGGCGGGTTTTAATTGAGCGAGCGTTTCCATCGTAGTTTGAGGGCGTATGCCTTCTTCCGTATCGAGGATAGTTAAACCAAGCGAGTCTTTTACAGGAACACGTCCTTTTTTGAAGTGTCCATTATTTTCGGCATAATATGCCCTGCGGTGCGACTCTACGGCAAAAGCGTCTAACATTTCGCGTGTGAAGCCATATTTAGTAGCTATCAAATCAGCAGATATGCCTTGTGGTACTATTTTATGCCTTGCTATAATTTCAGGGCTTGTAAATAATGCGCCGCCATCAAAACCCATAGGCACACGCGACATGGACTCTACGCCACCTGCTATCACAAAGTCGTACATACCCGCCATTACGTGTGCTGAAGCCATATTGATAGCCTCTAAAGCTGATGAGCAAAAACGATTGATTTGTACGCCTGCTACGCTTTGTGCATAGCCTGCTTCTAATACAGCTGTGCGCGCAATATCTGCGCCTTGCTCGCCTACAGGCGTTACGCAACCTGCTATTACATCATCTACCAAACTTGTATCCAAGTTATTGCGTTCATGAATAGCCTTTAAAAGGGTTGTAAGAAGTGTTACAGGTTGAACTTCATGTAGTTGTCCGTCCGCCTTGCCACGTCCGCGCGGTGTACGAACCGCGTCATAAATATATGCTACTGCCATAAAAATAAAAGATAAATAACAATCAAGTGGTTTGAAAGTACAATAGTATGCAATCCTACTATTTTTTCAAAGGATATGCTAAAATATTTTTTTAATATTTTTTTAAATATCTGATTATCAATATTTTATATTTTAGTAATAGGCAATAAAAAATATGGAAATAAACCGTAGTAGCAAGCAACGCTTTATTTTCACACCTAAAAATATAATTTCGGAATAAAGATAGCGATGCCCACTCCTAACGCAGCCAAGGCAGATAGCAAAACTGCGCCTGCAGCTATGTCTTTTATCTTGCCTGCTTGGTGATGGTGTTCGGGTGATAACCAATTCACTATTTGCTCTATAGCTGTATTAAAGGCTTCGGCACACAGGACTAACCCAATGGCAGAAGACAATAATGCCCATTCAGTAGGCGAAATATGTAGGCACACGCCTATAATTATGGCTACAAAAGCCAATAAAATATGCACTTGAAATTGCGTTTCAGTACGTATTAGGTAGGCAAGCCCCTTGCCTGCATACACAAAGCTATAGAGGCGTTTCTGCAAAAAATGCTTTATTTTCTTAGTAGAAATCACTTTTTCAAACTTTCACAATACTTACCATCATTATCAGCGTCTAAGACTTGCCTACACTCTGGGCGAGTTTTAAGATACTTTTTGAGTTGTGTTTGGGTTTTAAATTGATGGCAAGACTTGCAATCGGTCGGTCGGCTCTCATCAATTTTCTTTGGCTTGCCTCCGCAACCTACCCATAGAAAAACACACAAGAGCAAAAAAGTAAGGCGAAATAGATTGATTTTTAACATACGTAAAATTAACAATATAAGGTTTGTAAAAGCATTACTCTAACCTCACACGAGGGTCAATTACAGCATATAATATATCTACTGCAATATTAATCAGCACAAACATACAAGCAATAATAATAGTCGTACCCATGATGATAGGCAAATCGCGTTGCCCTACCGCCTCAATAGTCGTACGCCCTAAACCTTTCCAACCAAACACATATTCGATAAAGAAAGCACCTGCCATAAGACTTGCCAACCAACCCGAAACAGCCGTTACAACTGGGTTAAGGGCATTTTTAAGCGCGTGTTTAAGTACTATTTTTCTGAAAAACAAGCCTTTAGCGTGTGCAGTACGAATGTAATCTTGCGACAATACTTCCAACATAGAGCTTCGAGTGAGTTGCACAATAATAGAAAGCGGGCGCAAAGCAAGCGTAAAGGCAGGCAAGATAAGATTTTTGAGCCGTAATTCTGCCTCGCCTGAGAACGGATTGATGTCCCACAATGAGCCTGTTAGTTTTAAGCCTGTATAGTCTGCCCAATAAAATCCAAATAATACAGAAACTAAAATAGCCAACACAAAAGAGGGAATGGAAATGCCCAAAACCGAAATCGTAACAAGCGTATAATCTATCCATGTATTTGCTTTGAGGGCAGCTATAATACCAATAGCCATGCCTATCACGGTAGCAAAAAACATAGAAACTAAGGCAAGCACCAAAGTTCCTTCAATATCTTTCCAAATAATCTCGCCTACGCGCCTATTCGTTTGATACGACCTACCAAGATACGGCACTTTAAGCACAAAAGTATATCCAGATACGTATATCAAACCTATATAACCATATTTCTTTTGGTTTTCTGCTGTATGTTCATGTACAGCAATAGGTGATAAATCATTCACATAATAGATAAATTGCGTAGGTAGAGGCTTTCCTAAGCCTAATTCGCGTTCAAGGTTTTTGCGTGTAATTTCATCGCCCTTGCCTCCCAACATAGCCGATACAGGGTCGCCTGGAAGCACATAAAACAATAAAAACAGGATAATAATTACCCCAAATACCACCCAAAAGCCATATAATATACGCCTTAATATAAAATAAACCATACGTTACCCATGTTTCTACAAGCAAAGATAATGTTTTTTTGGATATTTCCTATTTTAGAAAAAAATTTGTGTATTATTTTTGATTTTTCGCTATTTTTGAGGTATGATTTTATTTTCTCCTGAACAATTTAAAACTGAGCTTGTCGATACGACTGCTAATGATTTTGAAGCTAAGGCGTTAGCTTTGTTTCAATACCAAGCAGAACACAATCCCGTCTATCGACAATATATTACCGCGTTACGCATCTTGCCTGCCCAAGTACAAAATATGACGCAAATCCCATTCTTGCCTATAGATTGCTTCAAGTATCATAAAATACAGACGCTGAACCCTACAGCTTTGGCAGGCAAGCAGGTAGTACGTGTGTTTGAAAGTAGTGGTACAACGGGGCAAATCAATAGCAAACACTATGTAAGTGATTTGGATTTTTATGAACATATCAGCCTGCATGGGTTTGAGGAACAATATGGCTCAATACAAAATTACCACATACTTGCCTTGTTACCCTCCTATTTAGAGCGGTCTAATTCCTCTTTGGTGTATATGGTAGAGGCATTTATGCGCAAAAGTCAATCAATAGATAGTGGTTTTTATTTGCAAAATATACCTGAATTATTGCAAAAGATAAACCTCTTGCGCATACAATCCGACCGAAAAATACTATTGATAGGAGTTACGTTTGCCCTGCTTGATTTGGCTGAACAGTTTGAACCAAACCTTGAGGAGGTTATAGTGATGGAAACAGGCGGTATGAAAGGACGTAGAAAAGAGCTTATCCGAGAAGAATTACATGAGATTTTATGCGGAAAATTGAATGTAAACAACATTCATGCCGAATATGGTATGACCGAATTACGCTCACAAGCCTACAGCAAAGGAGAAGGAATATTTTCCTTGCCTGCGTGGTGCAAAGTATTATTGCGAGAAGTGCATGACCCTTTGGATTATAGTATGACGCGTACTTCAGGTATTGTAAATATCATTGATTTGGCGAATGTCGAATCGTGTGCCTTTATTGCCACACAAGATTTGGCTATCAAAACAGCCGATAATACATTCAAAATAATAGGACGAGCAGATAATAGTGATATTAGAGGCTGTAATTTATTGGTGTATTAGACTTTTCGCGCTCCTTTTGAGGGGGAAAGGGACTTTCGCAAGAAATCTTATGTATCCATGTTTTGGCTGTTTATTTTTATTATTGTGAAAACAGTTTTGGATAATGTAAAAAATAAACATAATTTTGTGCTAAAATCCATCTTTTTTTATGAGTGTATTAGTCAATAAAAATTCGCGCATTGTTGTTCAAGGCATCACAGGCTCTGAAGGTAGCTTTCATGCTACGCAAATGTTGGAGTACGGTTCGTTAGTTGTGGCGGGTGTTACGCCTGGCAAAGGTGGACAGAAGCACTTAGACGCTCAAGTTCCTGTGTTCAATACGGTAGCTGAAGCGGTAGCAGGGGCTGGTGCAAACGTTTCTATTATTTTTGTACCACCTGCGTTTGCGGCTGATGCTATTATGGAAGCGGCTGATGCGGGTATCAAGGTTATCGTGTGTATCACAGAAGGTATTCCGATAAAAGACATGATATATGCACGAGAATATATCAAAAACAAAGATTGCAGACTTATTGGACCTAACTGTCCTGGCGTTATTACGGCAGAGGAATGTAAAGTGGGCATCATGCCTGGGTTTATTTTCAAAAAAGGAACGATTGGCTTGGTTTCTAAATCGGGTACGCTTACCTACGAAGCTGTCGACCAACTTACTAAAGCAGGCTTGGGACAAACAACGGCTATAGGTATCGGTGGCGACCCTATCATTGGGACTACGACCAAAGAAGCGGTAGAATTGCTGATGAATGACCCCGAAACTGAAGGTATCGTGATGATTGGCGAAATCGGTGGCGGCATGGAAGCGGAAGCGGCTCGTTGGATTAAAGAACATGGTACGAAACCTGTAGTAGGCTTTATCGCAGGACAAACTGCCCCAAAAGGCAGACGCATGGGACACGCGGGAGCCATAGTAGGCGGCGCAGAAGATACAGCAGAGGCGAAAATGAAAATTATGGCGGAATGTGGTATTCACGTCGTTGCCTCGCCTGCTGACATTGGTATCACCATGCTAAAAGCACTTGGCAGAAGCTAAGCCATCAAACATTTAATACGCTTTTTACAGATTGCCATGTTTGGCAATCTGTAATTTTTATATGAGTATTTTTTTTAATTTTCTATTTTTATGCGATACACTCCTTTGTTATTTGTATGTATGCTCGTGGCATTTGCTTTTCCTGCAAAACTTGCCTATCAAATTTTTGATCCCAAAGGCAAAACTACCGACTATGAGGCTTTGCGGAAAGAGGCTCTCAAAGCTGATATTGTGCTTTTTGGAGAAATGCACAACAACCCTATCTGCCATTGGTTGCAGGTAGAACTCGCCAAAGATTTGGCAAAGGAGAAAGGCAAGAGTTTGGTTATGGGGGCAGAGATGTTCGAAGCCGACAATCAGTTAGTCTTGAGCGAATATACGCAAAAACTCCTTAGCGAAAAGCAGTTGAAAGATGAATCTAAGATGTGGAACAATTTCGCTACTGATTACAAGCCGCTCGTTGATATAGCACGCCAGAACGGTATCGCGATGATAGCTACCAATATTCCACGCCGTTATGCGTCTATAGTATCAAAACAAGGTATCGAGGCATTAAACAACTTGCCTGCCGAAGCGAAGGTGTTTATCGCGCCCTTGCCTATCAAGGTTGATTTGACCTTGCCTGCCTACGCAAGTATGGTGAAGATGATGAGCGGAGAAATGCCCCACGGTAGCCCGCAAATGAACCCCGCTTACTTTGCGCAAGCACAAGCCTCTAAAGACGCTACGATGGCGCACTTTATTTTGAAAAATTGGCAGAAGGGACAAACGTTT
>JAYTNK010000643.1:0-4152 GCA_043748375.1 Cytophagales bacterium | reverse complement strand
CCTTGCCAAAGTTTATGTCCTTCGTGCAAGAAAATGATATGCTCGCCTATTTCCATGACAGAGTTCATGTCGTGGCTTACAATAACGGTTGTTGTATTAAATTCGTGGGTAATTTCATAAATAAGGTTATCTATTTTGATAGAGGTGAGCGGGTCTAAGCCCGAATTAGGCTCATCAACGAATAGATATTGTGAGTTCATGACGATAGCCCGCGCAATGCCCACACGTTTTTTCATGCCACCACTTATTTCAGAAGGCATACGCTTTGTGGCATGGCTTAATCCAACGCGGTCAAGGCAAAATGCAACGCGGTCATGCTTTTCCTTTTGTGTCATTTTGGTAAGCATATCAAGCGGGAATATTACATTTTCCTCTACTGTTTTGGAGTCAAATAAGGCTCCTCCCTGAAAAAGCATGCCAATTTCACGTCTGATTTCGCGCTTAGTGTCCTTATCAGCCCGTGTAAATTCGCGTCCTGTAAATAGAATATCGCCTTTATCGGGTGGCACCAAACCCACTATGCACTTCAGAAGTACGCTTTTACCCGTACCACTTGCGCCTATAATCATATTTGCCTTACCTTTGTGGAACGTAGCAGTGATGCCTTTCAAAATTTGCCGTTCTCCAAAACCCTTATGTATATCTTTTATTTCTATCATCGCGGACTTTTGGCGCAAAAATAATCTATTTGTTGCTATCTATCAAATTTTTTTTGATTTATTCAATCTTAAAGCTGTCCAAAAACTTCTTGGCTTTGGCAGCAGTTTGGGCAGGATTTGTACCTGCGATAGCAAGTTGATAGAGTTTTGTATTGCTCGCAAGGGTTTGAAACACCAAATAACTGCCATCTTGACTGCGCACATATACTTGTTTGGCAGGCAAGCCGTTGATAATCAGGCTTTCTGTTTTCTCTATTTGGTCGGTTGCAGGATTGATAAAACCGTTCATGCTTTCTGCCAATACAGCCTCCACATTGGTTTTAGCATACTGTTTATTTATGTACACTACAATCTGATAAATGACATCCTCGTGTTTGGCTTGTGCTGTCCAAACATCACCTTCTTGTGCTGTAGTGGGTGGCGCAGGGAAATTGATGCTACAGTTCACCGCAGGATACGGATAGCTTTTCCAGTCAGTTTGCGCCTGAATAGTTGGGCAGGCAAGGGCAAAAAATAGGCAGGCGAGGCTGTATTTTAGAAGCTTGTTCATAGAGGTTGGGTATAAGCGAGTCGTTCTCATAGACTATTAACGCAAATATAACGCTAAATTTGTATTTATCCGTGGCAATAACGTATTATTAACTTTTTCCTTTTTATCTTTACACCCAAAATTAGTGTATCTATCTTTCTTTCATGGCAACCTACAAACTCAAACGAGGCGTACAGATAATCATAGGCATAGTCGTTTTATTCTTGTTGATTATCGCAGTCGACACCCTGCTTATCAATAGACGCATTGGACATTTGCACATTACCATCTCTCGTCCTGATAGTTTACTTTTTATAGACACCACTGAAGTTAGGCGATTATTGACCAATAATGGCAGAGAGGATTTGCAAAAAGCGAACTTCCGACAGGTATCAGTAAAAGCCTTAGAAAACCGCGTAAAAAGTAATGTCTTTGTGGATAGATGCGAAATAGCCCGCGACCTTTCAGGCAATCTTTGGGTAAAAATTACACAGGCTCGCCCCATAGCCCGTTTTATGCGCGAAGGCAAACCCGACTTTTATGTGGACAGCTTAGGCAAAATCTTGCCTACCTCAGACCGATATACAGCACGTGTGATGCTTATCACACGCGAAAATGATACTCGCCTGCCTGACTTCAAAAATGAGGATTTTAACTTATTATTGTTCCTCAAAAAAGTACATCGCCATAAGTTTTGGCGGGCGCAAATCTCAACCATACACCTTACTGAAAAACGCGAAATACTTATATATCCGCAATTAGGAAGCCACGCCATTGAGTTCGGACGCTGTTACGAGATAGATGACAAGTTAAAACGATTGATGATTTTTTACAAGGAAATACTACCTCGCAAAGGCTGGACAAAATATAAGCGGGTTTCACTGAAATTTAACGGGCAAATTGTGTGTGAATAGTATCAAACACAGCCTTTTTCTAACTTGCCTACCCAATATATACCTAAAAAGTGTTTTGTGCGTATATTACTATATGAAAAAATATCTATGCCTGCTATAGGAATATGTCTAAAGTACGGAAATTGCGTACTGTTTTCAAGAGATGTACTTTTGTCCTTGCCTGTATGTGAAAAATATGTTAGGTTGTCTGACAATTTTTGTGGTGGTAAAAAGTGTAGGGGCAATCCCTTGTGGTTGCCCTTGCTATTACAACACATTTTGTGCTGTAAACACCCTAAAAATTAGGCAAAATAAAGATTTTATCTTACAAAAAGGGCAACCACAAGGGATTGCCCCTACTCAAAAAACGTCCCCACAAAAATTGTCAGAGAACCACTTTTTTTTCGTATCTTTGCTGAAAAAATATAAGTATATGATAAAGCGACCTTTTGAGCAATGGCTTTATGAAGATGTAGAGATTGAATTTGGACTTGAGCGCATTAAAAATTTTGCACCTTTGAAAGATTGGCTCCAAGTCCAACCCAAACTCTTATCTGCGAACTTGGAGGTACTCCAACAGAGCCTTGCAGATAATATAGAACACTGGAACGAAGATGAGTTGAAAATGATGTTTATTGCACCTTTTCTGCTTGAGTTTGAGTTTAATAATTTGCCTCATTACAGGGTATTTACCCAACGACTATTTACCCTACAAACGCCCGAAGTGGAAGCAAATGGTAAGGTAGAATGGTTTATAGCTACAGGCAAGCAAACCCCCCGAAAGCCTTTTTTCTTTTTGCAAGAGTACAAACCCGAAAAAAATTCAGGCAATGACCCGCTTGGGCAGTTGTTGATAGCGATGGTTGAGGCACAAATCATGAACGGAACACCTCAAAAACCTCTTTTTGGGTGCTATAACATTGGACGTATATGGTTTTTTGTGCTGTTGGTAGGCAAGGAATATGGCGTTAGCAGGGCGTATGATGCTACCCAAACAGACGACCTAACAGATATGGTGGCTATTCTAAAAAAAGTAAAAGTGTATATTCATCAAGAACTTGGCTTGCCGATAGTGTGAGTGAATAATTCATTCATTCACTCTTTTCGTATCTTTGCATCACATAAAATTACCTAATCCCATGAAATCTTTTGAAAAATGGAAAACTGAAGAAGTAGAGCGCACTTTTGGCATAGCCCAAAAAGACTCTTGTGCTTTGATGGAGTCTTGGCTTGCCTACCAAACCGCGCTCACACCCGTTGAGTTGTCGCGTGCTGATGATTTGCGCAAAAGGCACAAGGATTTTGTCAATTTTTGGGCAGAAGAAGACATCAAAGTTTTCTTCTTGATGCCTATCATCGACATTGTGTATTTTTACGACCTGAATAGGTATCGAACCTTCATGGAGTCCACCTTAGAGGCTGACCTCACAGATATTCAAAACAAAACGCAAAAAATTCGTGGAAGGGTAGAAATGTTGGTCGCTACAGGCAAGCAAGACCCACAAACCCCTTTTTTCTTCTTGAATGAGTATAAACCAAGAAATAAAAGCCAATCAGACCCGCAAGGGCAACTGTTAATCGCTATGCTCGCGGCACAAGCGTTGAACAATGGCAAAAACTTGCCTATGTATGGGCTTTATACAATAGGGCAAAACTGGTATTTTGTGTTGCTCGAAGGCAAGTATTATTATATCAGCAAACAATATGATGCTACAGATATGGAGGACTTGACACAAGTGTTGTATTTACTTAAGTTTGTAAAGGCGCATATAGAGCGTAGTATTTAATAGACTTCTTGCGAAAGTGTTTTTTAGAAGCCTCACACCCTGCCTCTCTCCATTTTAACAAAGGGAAAAGGTACTTTCGCAGGAAGTCTAATGAACAAAGAGGAAAACATATACCCTATATTTATGGTTACGCTGTTGCGGCTGATGTGTGGGAGTTTTTGAAGCTGGCGAAAGGCAAAATAACCTCCTTCTGTATTATTTTTAGTGATAGCGCATTTGTCATGCTGAACGTAGTGAAGCATCTCGTTGTTGAATGACGATTTGTGAACGAAAAACGAGATGTT
>JAYTNK010000642.1:0-5520 GCA_043748375.1 Cytophagales bacterium | reverse complement strand
AAGCAGAAACACCACCTGCTAAACAACCCGAAACGCCTTCTTTAGACGCAAGTCGTTTGTTACACTTGTCTTTTAACAATAACCTTACAGATGCTTCGGCTACCAACGCTGTGAGTGCTTCTGCACAAGGTTCATTCGTTGCTGATGCGCTCGCAAATGCGAATAGTGCTTATTACCTCACAGGAGGGAATAAACTTACCTATAGTTTGGCTAACTATGCCAATCTGAAAGTAGGTACAACAGGTGATTTTTCACTTTCTATCAAAGTAAAATTTGATACGACTTATCTCTACAACGAATATTTGGCAACTGCCAATAAAATTAAATATGCCTCATTTTTTGAGATAGGCGATGGGCTGGTTTTGCGTTATCTGTGCGCCAATGATCCGCGTGAAAAACGAATACAGTGCGCAGTGCGCAAAACGGGCAATCTTTATCTTGTTGGAGGAAATATTACACAAACCACTATCAGCACTACGAATAATGGTTGGGTTCATGCAGGTTGGAATACCATTACGGTTACTTACAAGCGCAATCCTGCTAATATGAAAATGTACTTCAATGGCGCATTGGTAAATGACCTGAATGACGTAAGTTTTGATAATGCGTCTATAGATTACAGTGGTACAAATCAAACCTTGAGTTTGGGTAGTGGAAGCGTAGCGAACCAATCTTGGCAAGGTAATATTGATAATGTGTATCTATTCAATCGCGTGCTTACCCAAGCTGAAGTTACACAAATTGCAGGGCAATAATACTAAGCACCTTGCCTGCCCGCGTAGGTAGGCAAGGTGTAAACCTTTTAACCATTGTTTACGTTAATATCGAGAAAGTTCCTCCAAAAAACAATCATGAAAAAAATTCTTATCATTATTTCTTTCTTTTTGGTATTGAGTGCCAACAACTTGTTTGCCCAATCTAAAGGTAATTGCGCTGTATTCTTGTGTAAAGATGCCACAGAAAATGAGGATGGCAATACTGACATTGAAGGGTTATTTACAGGATTCAATTCAAATGCAGTAGGTACTACCAACAGCTTTAAAGTGTACACACGCTTTCAAGATTTCGTGCTCAATGTTACGCATACCTACAAATTGAAGTTGATAAATCCCGTAGGAGTAAGTATTTTAGATACGGATAAAGGTGCTTTTATACTTGCCTCAAAAACGAGTGCGCAAATTTACCAAGGCAATTGGGAAGTTACATTTCCCACTAAAGGTGTTTATCAAATACAAGTATTTGTAGATGATGTAATGGTAGAATATTTAAATTTGAAAGTAGGAGATTAAGCATTTTTATAGCCAGATAGACAATGCTGAACTGTGGGTAAAAGGATAAAAACCTTGCCTGCCCACTTGGGTAGGCAAGGTTTTATACTTATGTCCAATTTTGCCATTTGTCAATGCGTTGGATTTTATCTGCATTGACCAAATACAATATATCTGAAAACCACCTATAAGGTAGGTTTTGTCTTACTTTCCAAAAGTAATCGGTTGGTTGCTTTATCGTATCAAGGCAAACAAAAAACCTTTTAAAAACGCATGGATACCTACATTTCCTAAACTCAAACGCAAGTTTCATACGCCAAAACAGGCATTTCGTAAAGTCTGTCCTAAAGGACAGGCTTTTTCATTTAGTTTTGCATCAAGTTTTTGAGGCACTACTAAACACTCAAAATTTCAAAAACGACTCTCAGTATGAAAAAAACACTCTTTTCCCTCCTTTGCGCTTGCGCTATCGTATTCACTTCTTGCAAAAAAGAAGAAGAAACGCCACCACCCGCTACCCAAACCCCCCCGCCCACTCCCTCACGCAATTATACGACTGTAAGCACTTTTGTAGGTAGCACTACTGCAGTATTAGGCTCTACAGACGCTACAGGGACTGCAGCACGCTTCAACTATGTAGGGGCTACAGTGCAAGATGCTCAAGGCAACTTGTATGTTACTGATATAGGCAGTCACACTATCCGCAAAGTTACGTCTGCAGGTGTAGTAACGACCTTTGCAGGTACGGTAGGTTCTTTGGGAGGCAATGATGGTACAGGTACAGCCGCCAAATTTTATTCGCCTTATGGTTTGACCATAGATGCCGCTGGCAACTTGTATGTAGCTGAGTATAGAGGACATCGTATCCGCAAAATTACACCTAATGGAGCAGTTACAACTGTAGCAGGCAATGGTGTTGCTAGCTCGGTTGATGGTACAGGCACAGGCGCAACTTTTAGCCAACCTATTTCGCTTGTATTAGACAATGCAGGCAACTTGTTTGTAGGAGAATACAATGCTGGAAAAATTAGAAAAATTGTATTGGCTACAGGAGCGGTTACAACGCTTGCAGGTGGTGGTACGCAAGTAAACCCACCTTTTGATGGGCAAGGTACATCTGCACGATTTATACAACCTGGCGGAATTTGTATAGATGCGCAAAATAATCTATATGTAGCAGATTATCGGTTTATTCGCAAAGTTACTCCTACAGGTACAGTTACTACTGTAGCAGGTTCGCCTACGGAAATAGGTTTTGTAAATGGTACAAGCACTAATACACGATTTAGCAACATTTTTAGTATTTGTAGAGATGCTGCGGGTGTTTTGTATGTGGCTGATAGAGACTATGGCAGTATTCGCAAAGTAATGCCTGATGGTACTTCAAGCGATTTTGTTGGTATTACGCAAAGCGGTTCTACAGGTGCGCTTACAGGTGATGCTGACGGAAGTTTGACTACGGCACGTTTTCGCTATCTTTCGCATCTTTATATCAATCCGCAAGGTGTCATCTTTGTAGGCGAGGAAGAAGGACATCGTGTGCGAAAAATAGAATAAAACCAATTCCTTGCCTGCCCACGCAGGTAGGCAAGGTTTTATACTTATTCCAATTTTGCCATTTGTCAATGCGTTGGGTTTTATCTACATTGACCAAATACAATACACCTGAAAACCACCTATAAGGTAAATTTTATCTTGCCTTCCAAAAGTAATATCGCATCAAGACAAACAAAAGACCTTTTGAAAATGCATGGATACCTACATTTCCTAAACTCAAATGCAAGTTTCATACGCTAAAACAGGCGTTTCATAAAGTCTTTACCAAAAGGCAGGCTTTTTCATTTAGTTTTGCATCAAGTTTTTGAGGCACTACTAAACGCTCAAAATTTCAAAAACAACTGTCAATATGAAAAAAACACTCTTATCATTCGCTCTCGCCTTCCTATTAGTAGGCTTCTCACAAGTATTTGCTCAGGCAGAATTAGGCACTTGGAAAATCGTCAGTGTTGATTTGACAACTCCTGAAAAAGAAGAGAAAAAAACACCTGAAGGAAAAGAAATGGAAGAAGCACTCAAAGCCGCCAAAGGAACTTTTACTTTCGGCAAAGGGGGGGCGTTCAATGTGAACCTCCAAACGAAGGGAGGCGAACCTATAAAACATACCAACAAATACAAACTAAAAGATGGCAAGCTATCTTTTGCGAAAGAATCTATGGATTTGATTTTTTTTGATGGAGGAATACTAACAGTAAATGGTAATACTGCTACACTCACACAGCCTGATATGGATGGTGCTTCTTTGACTTTCAACCTCGAAAAAATTAAGTAACCCCTGCCTTGCCTGCCTAAGCGGGTAGGCAAGATATTAAAAACAAATCTTAATCCAATGAAAAAAATACGCGTATTATGCGCTTTTGCCTTTCTATTGATAGGTGTTTCACAAACTTTCGCTCAAAATATAGTCGGCACTTGGAAAATGACTGCCACGTCTTTCTCCACCAATTCTGAATACAAAAAAGCACAGGATTTTGTGCAGATGATGAATGACCAAATGAGCATGGAAAAAGGAGTCAGCATGACCATGACACTTGCTAAAAACGGCAAAGTGAACAGCACTTTTACCTTGCCTGATGGCAAAAAATCCATAGAAAAAAATGGCACTTACAAGTTTGAAAATGGTGTATTTACCACACAAGGCGATAAAAATATACTAGGCTTCAATAATATTAAGCCTGTATTTTCGGATGACCTCGTAACCTTCATGAAAGAAGAATCAGGCATGAAAATCACGACAATCCTCAAAAAAGAAAAGTAATCTTTAAACCCTTTACCCCAAAATAAACCCTAAACCCCCAAACCCCCAATTCAATGAAAAAAACATTTGTATTATTCGCCCTTGCTTTCTTATTCGTAGGCTTCTCACAGTCCCAAGCACAATTAGTAAAACTTACAAAAGATAACGGTGCATCTGGTATTTATGATGTTTGGAATTTTCACAGTGTACTTTCGTATGACAATACTGTAGTGAGTGCCACAGATGCAAAAAACATGGGCAATATGTTTGAAAATATTACCTTTTTCAAGGGAAATGAACTCAAAAATGAGTGGAATAATGTGTTTTTTCACTTTTCAGGGGCGACTGTTACGGCTCGCTGGACTTTTGAAGCTACTACGCTGATGCTCACTAATCTTGAAAGCAATGATGAAAACGGAAGCAAATATATCAAATTTTTAGAAGGCTATGGCATAACCTTAGACCATACAGGCGTAAATGATGGTAAACACTTCAGGCTTAACTTTTGGAATGATGCCAATGGAAACCAAAAACCTATGTACGCATTGAAGTTTACCAACTAAAAACCGAAGTAATCCTTGCCTGCCCACGTGGGTAGGCAAGGTCTTTCAAAAAAAAATCATTAAAAAAACTCATGAAAAAAACACTCTTTTCCCTCCTTTGCGTTTGCGCTATCGCATTCACTTCTTGCAAAAAAGAAGAAGAAACGCCACCTACACCTGTCCCAACGACTCCAGAAGTTGCTGTAGCTGATGAAAACGGTGTCATTGAAAGGTTTAGTTTTGATACTAACCTGAATGGTACAAGGCGCACAGGCGTTGGTTTTACAAATTTTGGCACAGGCATTGAAGCAGCCACCACCACAGGTAAAAACAGACGTAACGAAATCAATAAAGCCTTGGTTGTTCCAAGAGGTGGGTCAGTTCGAATAAATGGATTACCCTTGCCTACAGGCAATGCACCACGTTCTATCTCTTGTTGGGTAAACTTTGGTGGAAGTTCAGAGAACAGACAATTTATTAGTTATGGTACGAATATCCGTGGGGAAACGTTTGGGCTTTCTCTTAATCCAACTTTTTTTACAGTGCCTATCACTCCTCCTAAAATAGTAGGATATACATGGGGAAGCGGAGGATATGATGTTACTTACAACTTCAACCCTTCAACCACAAGCAATAATAATTGTGATTGGGTGCATTTGGCTGTAGTTTATACAGGCGCAACCGACAATAAAGTAAAATTGTATGTAAATGGCGTATTAAGTGAAATAACGCCTGCAGGTACGATTAATACAACTGGTACTTTACTCAAAATAGGTGGGTTTTTAGATCCAAATACTTCGGTAAATGGCGATATGTTTATGATTGATGATGTAATTATCTACAACAGAGCCATCACAACACAAGAAGTAACTACCCTAAAAAATGATACAGGTTGTTAGTAATTTTTCTATTCTCC
>JAYTNK010000641.1:0-4286 GCA_043748375.1 Cytophagales bacterium | reverse complement strand
TTACACCCCTATTTTCGGAGGCAGGCAAGCTCGAAAAAATCATCATACTTGCTAATGATATTACACCACAAAAATTAGAAAGTATTGAAAATAATGCGCGTACCAAGGCTATTACCCAATTCAATGCCATAGCTGAATTTAATCTCGCAGGCAAGTGTTTGAGAGCAAACGCCATTTTTCTTGACCTCTTTGGCTATACCTTCGAGCAGGTATTGAAGAAAACATACCTCGATTTTGTACAAGAAGAGCAACATTGGGCGATGCAAAATATTTGGACGCGTCTCATAGAAGGTGGGTACATCGAAGGAGATTTTGAACACATGGATGTAAATCACCGCATAGTTTGGCTCAACGGCTCTTATACGCCTATTAAAGACCTTGATGACAAACCATTCAAAATCGTATTGCTCGCTACTGATATCTCTAAGCGCAAGAAAGCGCAAAAAAATATGCGCGAAACACTCCACAAATTACAAGAAAAAGAAGCTGAATTGATAGAAGCCCAAGAGATAGCAGGTCTAGGCAACTGGGAAATTAGCTTTTTAACTTACGAAAGCAAGTGGTCGCGCCAAGTATATATACAATATGGCTTAGATGAGATGGAGAATCCTCCGCGCGTTGATGCCGATTATTACAAACGGATTCACCCAGACGATATACCCTATATTTCGCAAGTACTATATGAAGGAGAGGCAACTCATCTAGACTTTGTGCAACGTATATTCAGACCGAATGGCGAAATGCGTTACCTCCTTATCCGTGCTAAGCCTTTGTTAAGTATTAAAAATAAAAAATTAATTGGCTACTATGGCACTTCTTTAGACATCACAGAAAGTAAGAAATACCAACTCGAAATCGAGGAAAAGAACATGGACATCATGGCAAGCATTGAGTATGCACAACGTATTCAAATGGCTATGCTCCCGTCTCAAGAAACGATGAGTCAATGGCTTGCTGATCATTTTGTATTGTATATGCCGAAAGATGTTGTTTCAGGTGATTTTTATTGGTTTGAAGTAATTGGCTCTAAAATATTTGTTATCGCCGCTGATTGTACAGGGCATGGCGTGCCTGGCGCGTTCATGAGTATGCTCGGCAATGAAATTCTACATGAAATTGTAGGTTTTAGGGGTGTTCATGCCTCTCATGAGATTATCCAAAACCTGCATATCAATATTAGAAAAGTATTAAAACAAGCCGAAAATAAAAACCATGAGGGTATGGATATTGGTATAACTATTATAGATAAAACCAATAATACACTCGAGTTTTCAGGCGCAAGAAATGATTTGTGGTATGTACAGCATGGTATACTCAACGAATTAAAAGGGGGGAGAAAAGGCGTTGGAGGCTATAAAAGCCTTGAAAACCCTGTTTATGAGCGAACGTTTGTACCACTTACGCCCGATACGCAGTTTTACATGCTTTCTGATGGCTTTATAGACCAATTTGGCGGTTCACAAGGCAGAAAGTTCATGGCGCGTCGTTTTCGCGCTTTGATAGAGTCATGTTACGCTCTGCCCTTTCAATCGCAAGAAGCTATCATTCGTAACACCATAGAGACATGGCGTATGGAAGGTGGTTATGAGCAAATTGATGATATCATGGTATTGGGAGTGCGCATATAACCTTGCCTCCCATCTATATTTTGGCACAAAGATTGCCGTATAGATAGCATAATTTGGTGTCATTTTGTCGAATAGGCACTTCGTTCAAACGGGACGAATGTCTGTTTTTTACAATCAAACCCCACCTCCTGCCTGCGCTTGCGTAAGGTGTGGTGTGGTTTTTTTATGTCTATGACTTTCGCTTGTTGCCTTTTTAACCTTTCTCCATCTCTCTCCAAATGCACATCTTGTAGATTTTTTGCCCAAATCTCTCATGAAATGGGGAAAGCGAAAGTCCTAAACAGATACAGTTCAACTAAATAACCCCATAATGTGGAAACCTTTATAACCTTGCCTCCCAGCCATATTTTTGGCACAAAGATTGCCGTATAGATAGTATAATTTGGTGTCATTTTGTCGAACAGACATTGGTTCAAACGGAACGAATGTCTGTTTTCTTTTATAATCAAATACTACTTCCCTTGCACTTATGTGTTTTTTTTAGCATAAAACAAAAAGACTACGAGAAATCGCAGTCTTTTTGTGTAGGCATTTTGTACTTTCTCTTAGTGTTGGTGTTTACCAATATTTCACACCGTAGGGCAGGCGAGCTTGGATAATTTCTTGACTTTTAGCCCACTCTATCCATTTTAGGGCAGGATATAACTCGCCTACTTCTTTCTTGAGTTCTGTTTTGATATCAGCTTTTACATTAAATGTTTCAGCTATTTTCTCATAAAATGTTTTTTGAACAGGGTAAAAGCGGATACGATAGTCGCCCTCTTTCAATTTTGCTTCTTTTGCGGCTATTCGAATAGCGTCATCAAAGCTACCTAATTCATCTACCAAACCATTTTCTTTAGCCTCTTTGCCTGACCAAACACGCCCAGAAGCTATTTTTTTCAGGTTATCATGTGTCATTTTACGCCCTTGTGCGGCTTTTGCCGTAAAATCTTCATAGCCTTCATTGATAAAGCCTTGTATCATTTCTTTTTCTTCTGTGGTAAGGTCGCGCATTAACAGGGCGGAACGAATATCTGCCATCTTGCCTGTAGATACATGGTCTGAAGTCATGCCAAGTTTGTTTTTGTAAAAATTAGTGGCATTGAATAACACTCCAAAAATACCTATCGAGCCTGTTATCGTGGTGGGTTGGGCTACAATTTTATTACAAGCCATTGCCATATAATAACCTCCCGAAGCCGCTACATCACCCATAGACGCGATAACGGGTTTTTCTTTTTTCGCTTCTAATACTTCGCGCCACATCACGTCAGAGGCTAATGCACTGCCACCAGGCGAATTGATACGCAAGACTATCGCTTTTACATTTTTGTCTTTACGCGCTTTGCGAATTTCCTCCGCAATAGTTTCAGAACCAATGCTTTCATCAGTGCTTTTGCCTGAATTGATAGCTCCCTCGCCTACGATAACCGCAATTTTATTTTCCGAGTACTTTTCAATTTTGGGGTTAGCTGTTTTTTCGTATTTGCTATAGTTTACAAAATTTATCTTTTCGCTATCTTTGATGCCAATTTTTTTCTTGATGGCTTTTTCCACTTCGTCATAGTAGGCAAGGTCAGTAACAATCTTTAAATCTTTGGCATCTTTGGGTGTCCGCACTAAAAAATCATTAGATATACGCGTAACTTCACTTACCGATATACCGCGACTTTTAGCAATATTCGCCAGCATAAAATCATAAATTGAGTTAAGAAACGAGCGTGTTTGCTCCTTATTAGCATCACTCATTTTGTCAAGCATAAATGGCTCTACCGCACTTTTGTATGTGCCAACACGAAAAATCTCTGCTTTCATTTCTAATTTATCGAGTGTGCCTTTGTAGAAAGTGTATTCAGCTGTAAGTCCGTTTAATTCCATCATACCGCGAGGATTTAGATAGATTTTATCCGCTACAGAAGCCAAATAGTACGCGCCTTCGCTATATAGCTCGCCGTATGCGTAAACAAACTTGCCTGACTTTTTGAAGTCTATCAACGCATTGCGTATTTCTTCAATTGAAGCAAATCCACCTCTAATAGTTGAAAGAGGCAAATAAATACCTTCTATTTTTTTATCATTTTTTGCTTTTGCGATATTTTCCTTCATATCATATACGCCAATACCTGCGCCATCACCCATAGGCAAGGGTATTGGTGAGTTTGCGAGAGGATTGTCTATAGTTTGCTCACGCAAAGGCTCGTTGAATGCAAGGCGTAAGACGCTCTTCGCTTCAATGCTTTCTTTGTCGGCAGGAGTTACTAAAAAGCCAATAATGATACCAAGAAAAACTAATAAAAAAATGCCCAACAAGAAGCCGAACGCTATCTTGAATAATGAGCCTACAAATTTGAGAAAACTCAACATATATTTACGAAGGTTATTTGAAAACATTAGTGCAGTAGTATTACTTTTTATTACAAATAGCGGATATGTTTTACTGATTTACGATTTACTAAATGTGTTTAGCAGAGGGAGATTGCTTGTACTTTTGGCACAATCCCAAATATAATATTTGTCCTGCTAATTTTCGCCTAATACATCGCCAAACATTTTTGAGAGAGTTCTACCCAAATTTGCGGGGTAAAAAACTGCCTTTACGTTCTCGTACATTTTGAGGTCTTTCATATTTATTCCAAAATTGTAAACACGCTATAGAGTTATTTTTGCATAAAACAC
>JAYTNK010000640.1:0-6965 GCA_043748375.1 Cytophagales bacterium | reverse complement strand
CAACAAATAAACTTGTCTATCATACAGCAGGCAAGAACGAACCAAAAGAGCCAAAAGAATGGGGACATTATGTCCCCATTCTTTTCTTGCCTACCATTACAGGCATAAGAGCCATAAAAGTATTGGGACATTATGTCCCAATAAGCAAGCCTCCCACCATACAACAGGTAAACCCAAAGAGCCAACAAAAATAGAGTGTTCACGGTGAACACTCTATTTTTTCTTGCCTACCATTACAGGCGTAAGAGCCAGCAACAAACAAAAAAACTTGCAATTTCAAAAAAAATATTTATTTTTACGCACACATTTAAAACTTCATAGTATGATAAAAAAATATGTACCCTTTGTATTCTTAGTATTTGTTTTGATTGCCTGTAGCACACCCAACGAAAAGTTAGCACAGCGCGAAAATGCAATCCTCAAAAGAGAATTAGAGTTTGAGCGAAAAGTTAAAGCAACTGATTCCACCTCCAAAAAGTTGTTGGAGATAACCAAAATCTTTGTAAAGAAGTTTGCCAATCAAGATGCTTCTATAAAAGAACATTTTAATTTAATAATGGACACCTCTTTTGACCCAGAAGAAAAACGAGGTAGGGAGGGAGCAATGAACTACTTGAAAATGGCGTGGGATAATAAATTTGACTTTCAGGTCGATTTTAATTCCATTCATACTTACAAGTATGAAGATAAAATATTTTTGAACGTTTTTTGCAAATATTGTGGAGATTGGGGCGTGTTTGGTGAAAGCAAAAAAGATTGTGGTGTGGGTGTAGTTTCATTTACTTATAATAAAGATGGACTTATCACAAATGTTATATTTTTACCGCTAAATAGCATTAAACAATGAAAAACACTATATACGCTTTAGCTATTACTTGTTTTTTGGCTTGTAGCTCTGAAAAGTCAAAACAAGCCTTAGAAACTGAAAACAAGCTACTATTAGCCCAAATAGATAGCCTTCGCAATCCTTTTAAGGAATTTGATAAACAGCACCAAGTAAGTTTTGAGGAGGCAAAAACTGCAAAAACTAAAATAGACAAAGAGCGGAAAGAAACTCAAAAAATGAGCGAAGAAGCGGAACGTCAATCAGCCAAAACACAACAGCAAAAACAACTCATGGAATATGAGATGCAACAAAGGGTTGAAAATGAAAAAAAAGCAATGGTTAGAAACAATATTTTCAACTATGTAAAAACTTACTCCAATTATGATGTGCAAAATTTTGGAGGGCTTACAAATGTTTATGCAGGAATACATAACCAATCCGATTATTGGATTGAGGAGGTAGGATTAACGCTTACTTACATTACAACTAATAATTATGTCCATAAAACGGAATACTTGATTTTGCGAGGCATACCTCCAAAAACTTCTAAAAGTCAGTATGCGCCAAACACTACGCGAGGCGTAAGACTTACCACTAAATTACATTATATTTATTCAAGTGCTTTGGATTTAAGGCAAGCCTACTAATAAAAAACCCTTTAACAGTGTTGTTAAAGGGTTTTTTGGTTAATTAACCACACTTTGAAAGTACCAATAGAAAGCAAGTTATCAAAATGATAACTTGCTTTTTTGTTGGTGGGTGCTATTCGTTTTTTATTTGCAAATTTTTCAAAGCTTCTCTGTAGTCTATTGGTGGATTACCTTGATATACTTTGTAAACAAGTGCCGTTATACTTTGCAAAAGAAAATTATAGTTTTTTAAAAATTCATTTTCTTTGTTATCTACCATATTCAAAAGATTGAGGTAACTTTCAAACATTTCTTTTCTTTCTTCATTCATAACAAAAATAGTAGGAATACTTTGCAAAACATTTTCAAAAAAAATTTTAAGGTCTGTTACCCTCCTTTGTAAGCCATCTGCTTTTTGTTTTTCTTGTTCTTTTTGAAGTTCTGAAATAATAAGTTTTTGTTGTAATTTCTCTATTTCTTGCTTCAGTTCCCCTACTTCTTTTGCCTCTCCATTGGGTACAGCCTGGACCTCAAGCCCCAGCAACTCCCCTACCAACACACCAAAAATTTCAGCAAGCTTTTCTAATTTGCCAATAGTTATATCTGTTTTGCCACTCTCCCAAAGTCCATAATTAGGTTGAGCAATACCTAATTTCTCAGAAACTTGTAATTGGGATAAGTTTTTACTTTGCCTAATCTGTTTTATTCTTTCATTAATTTGCATGATGCAAAGATACAAAAAATATATTTATATACACAATTAACTGAAAACAAGACCCTTAAAAAATATTTTTATATATTTTATATATTTTTGAAACCTTTTGCGTTTACCTTTTGTATATATACAGTATATATATTAAAACACAAAGTATATGAATAATATAGAAAGCAAATATCTTTTAGTTGCGCCCAAGTCATTACTTGACAAGATACGCTTATTGTCTGCACAGCGCAAAATGCAGAACCATGCCAACCGTACCCAAAGAGCTATTTTAATAGAATTGCTTGAAAAAGGTCTTTTTTTTGCCAATGACGAACTCCCTACAAACGAACCCCAAACCCTCTAAACAAGCAAAGGACTTTGCAAACAATAGCCTCCAAGCGTATTTTGCAAAGTCCTTAAAAACAATTTGTATGAAAAAACAACCGCCAAACACCCGAACCCACAGACCGTGCAGAAAACCGCGCCAAATGCGAAGCACTGAAAACAAGTGTACTTTTTGTTTCGCTTGTAGTTGTTCCTCAAATATTGAAACGCAAAGGTACAAAGAAAGTTCGCCTTATGCAATTTTTGAGGAGGCAAGAAAAAATGTAACCACCGAGCCTATAGCCAAAATGTATGCCCATTATAGGACTATAACAGGCACTTACGGCACAGAAACGGATAAACTTATGTTTGTGCTATTCATTGAAATAGCGGTATTGCAAACTCAAATTTTAAATCTTCAAACCCAACCTCAAGCCTTATGCGCCTCAATAAAATAAGTTATAAAATTATTTGCCACTCAAGAACAGGTAAAACGCCCACTCTCTATTTTCGTATTTGGGTGAACCAAACAAGGTCAGGCTTTAGCACTGGTATTGTTTGCACGCCCTTAGAATATAATACGGTTACTCAAGACATTAAAGGAAGTTCATCAAAGACTATGCAGTTAAAAGACATTATCAAGGCTTTTGACGAGTCTGTAGTAAAATTGCGCAAACGGTCAGACCTTACCCCACGTATGATATGGTGCGATATGTGGGGCAAGCCATACACCCCCGATGCTGTAGAAACCCAAGAAACGTTAGGCATACTTTGTCATTTGTGGAATGAAGCCTTTGAAAAAAAAATAGCCATAGGCGAAAACAAACAAAGGTCATTGGAAACGTACCAAAACTATCAAAATTTAATACTTGCTTATTTTGGCGCAGACAAGGAAGTAAGCACTTTCAAAACGTCCCACCACGAAGAATTTAGGTTGTATTTGCGCGGACAAACCATAGGCAGAGCGCAAAATGCAGGGCAAAATTTTAGTGCCAATTACGTGAGTAAATTTATGCAACACTTCAAAAAATTGTTTGAGTTTGCATACGACATGGAATGGATAAATAAGCACCCATACACCTACAAAAGCAGTCCGCGCACCAAGCCTGAAAAACTGTACTTAGATACAGAAACTTTTGAGGCTATGCAAACCCTCCAAACGGAAGATAAAGCCACCAACGAAGCCATTGAAATTTTTAATTTTTGCGCTTACACAGGCTTAAGTTATGTAGATTATTGCACTTTGATAACAAGCTATCTTGTAACGCAAAAAGGAAAACTGTTTATCATTTTGCCCTTTAGACAAAAATCACCCATTGCAAAAAGATACGGAAAATCTTGCATACCTATATTACCTGAAGCCTTGAAAATCTTGCAAAAGTACGGCATGAAGCCTGAAACAATGCCAAGACCAGAGAGCCACGTATTGAACAGGCATTTGAAGTTTGCTTTAGGTTTGATAGGCGCAAGCCCTCAAATTTGCATTAAACACGCAAGGCACACTTTTATAAATTGGTCGCGGAATGTTTTAGGTTTACCTGAAGGCACAATAGCCACTATTTGCGGACACGCGAGTATCAAAACCACCGAACAAAGCTACCTAAACAGAGGCTTAGATACAGTCCTCAAAGACCTTGAAAGGCTACAAATCATTTAATTTTTCACTTCTAAAATACGCAAAAATATGCAAAATGAAACAACCTACTTGCAACAAGTTCCCACCGAACTGAAAAAAATGAAACGCGCCCAATGGTTGTCAGCGCGTACCACCAAAGCCACCGAAAGACTTAGCCCCAAACCATTTGCAGAAGAATTTAGCGGACTCAAAAATATAGCCTTTGCCTTGTTGTACGGCTTGAGCATCGTGAGTATCGTTACTGCTATTAGCTTTTTTTACTTCAAATTGGTAGAAAATATAGGTGTATATCCTGCTATTGGTTTGTCTATTTTGATATTGACAGGCTTAGAATTACTTAAAAATGCGCTGTTTGAATTGGCGTTTGAACGCACTTATATTTATGGCTTAGGACAATGGCAATTCATTTTGTTTTTTAGCGCGTTTTTGATGTTAGGCGGTTCGGTTTATACGAGCTTACAAGGTGCAAAAGAGGCATATATCAGCCTTGACAAAACGCAGGCAAGTCAAGATATAACGCACTCCAAAAAAACAGACAGCCTCCGCACTGTATTTCAAAAACGCATAGAACAGGAACGGGCAGACCTAAATGGTTTCCGCAAAAGTGTTACTTGGCAAGGGCAAATCAATATTTATGATGCCAATGTAGTCAAAAATATCAATGCTTATCAAGACCGTATCGATGGGTTTGAGAAAGAAAAAGGCAGGCTTCTGCATCAAACAAGTAAGACGCATGACACACAGCGCGAAGAAACCGCCCAAACAGCAGGCTTTAATATTGGTTTTTGGGTAACCTTTGCAGGCATTACTGAAGTCTTGATAGTGCTTTGTAATTGGTTTTTGGTATGGTATGACCACCAAACCAAACAAGAGCCTGAGTTGCTTACGGGGCAAATTCCTTTGCAAAATATATTCAAGAACTTACAAGCCTTTGCGCCCATACTTACCCAACAGCCCGAAGTATTAAGCCAATACTTGCCCGTTTTGCAACAAGTCTTGACAAAACCCCAACAAGTCTTATTGCAAGAGTTTACAAGCCAAAATCAAGTCTTAGCGCAAGACTTATCCAACAAAACGCCTATAGGCTTTGAGAGAAAGCCTCAAGACTTGCCTAACAACTTGCCTGCAACACTTGGACAAGCTATCCAACAAGGCATCACAGATACGCGCATCTTAACGAAGGCTTATGGGGTAAATATCAACACCGTACACCAAACGCGCCAAGCCTTAAAGGAATGTACTCAAGCTGTAGATTTATTCAATCAAACTACTTAACAAAAAACTTGCCTACCATACAGTAGGCAAGTTTTAAAACCCAAACAAACGCCATGTACACAACCCAAGAAAAAATAGCGTATTTTGAAAGTGAGAAAATACCTAACATCAAAGTACAAATAGAGGCACTTTTGGCAGTTTACGACAATGATACAGCCCGCGCAACAAAAGAGAGTTGGCAATATCGTAAAGCCTTAGAAAGTCTTATTTATAGTGAAAAAAGACTTGCCGAGCTTCAAAAAGAACAAGAATTTTTTGATTTAGTAGGCAATAAACCCAGCACTACTTTAGAAATAGCTCGTGAGATTTTATTTCAAATTTGCGCAGAAAAAACACTTGAATTTGAAATAGAGGAAACAAAGTATTTGCGCACTAAATTCAAAGCAGGTAAGGCACAATTTGAATTTGTTATTCTTTCTTGTTATGGTTTAACCTTACGCTGTAGAATAGAAAACCCCACTATTTATAGAGATAAAGAAATAAATAAATACAAAATTTCTTTTGAGTATAAAACCTACACCGCAAGCCCCACAACAAAAAGGAGCATAGAGGCACTCCGCAAATCCTAAACATTTTCTTGCCTGCTTGTATGGCAGGCAAGTTTTAAACCCTAAACAACACCATGAACAAGAAAGTATATAAAAAATACTCACAGGTATTGGCTACATTTGAAGACATTGCAAATTTGAGGATTGATTTGAATTGGTCAAAAAAAAACGAAAAAGAAGCCGAAAAGCTATGCCAAAAAGCACAAGGAGATTGGCAAATAGTAATGACAAAAAACTTGATTTTTTGGCAAAAAATTACAAAAGAAGCAAAAGGTAGCCTCCGCGATGCCTTGAATGAATTTCACACACTTTTAAACCCAAAACACCATGAACGAAAACAAACACCTTGATTATTACAGGCATATCCACACGTGGCAACACGCCAAAGAAGCCTTGCGATTGCTTGAATTACACAAAATGTTGTACCTCAATAAACACCTTGACAAAGACGGACACCTCAAGAAAAAATAAAGCACAAAAAAAGGTTTACGCACCACCGCAAACCTTACTTTTTTCTTAAAACAATGCCTTTGCACCAAAACAAACATAGTGCAAAGGTATTGTTTTTTTTGATAACCAAATCATTAAAATCAAAAAAACATGGAAAATTTACAGCCAAAAAACAATAGCCTGCACAAAATTAGTTTCTTTGAAAACGGCATAAACCAAACGCACAACCCCCAAATAATACCTATTAGCGCATTTTTGGCAATGATAGCGGAGGGAAGATACTCAAAGCAAATACACGACTTGCGACAAGAAACAGACAGCGAAAAGGCTTCATTACTCAAAGATAATTTGCCTTACATTACCACAAGTGGTACGTTCAAAGCACGCAAAGCTATAGGCATCCTCATGCATAGTGGACTGATGCAAATAGACATCGATAAACTTGCAACAGCTCAAATAGAAACCCTGAAAGAAGTGTTAAAGCAAGACAGCTTTATATTAGCTTTATTTGACAGCCCAAGCGCAACAGGACTCAAGGCAATCGTACAAATCCCCGCGAACCCCGAAACACACT
>JAYTNK010000639.1:0-7490 GCA_043748375.1 Cytophagales bacterium | reverse complement strand
TGTGAGGCTTCTAAAAAACACTTTCGCAGTTGTCAATACCAAAGACTTGACAAACTGTAAGAAAGGCATTTGTTTAATTTTACCCAATAAAATGCTTGATAAAGTAAAAACATATATCGTTGAAAAAAACTTATTTCAACCACAAGACAAAATTCTTGTAGCCCTAAGTGGAGGACGCGATTCGGTTACATTGCTTCATGTATTGTGGAAGTTAGGATATAACATAGCAATAGCGCATTGTAATTTTCAATTAAGAGGCGCAGAAGCAAACGAAGACGAGGTATTTGTAACGGAATTAGCGCGTGAATACACCCTTGCCTGCCATAAAGTCCGCTTTGAAACAAGCGAATATGCCCAAAAAAAAGGGGTTTCTATTCAAATTGCAGCACGTGAATTGCGCTATGAATGGTTTGCCAATTTGCTCAATACGCCTATTTCCTCTGCCCAATACCTTGCTACCGCACATCACTCAAACGATAATATAGAAACAATTTTGCACCGCTTAGTACGTGGCACAGGCATCATAGGTTTGCAAGGAATACCTGCTAAAAATGGGCAAATTGTGCGACCTTTGCTTGGTATAGCACAAGCAGAAATAGCCCAGTATGCACAAGAAAATAACCTCACATGGCGCGAAGACAGTTCAAATGCGCAAGATAAATACACGCGTAATACTTTGCGCCATCGAGTAGTACCTGTATTACAAGCCATCAATCCTAATCTTGAACAAACTTTTTTGCATACACTTGAACGAATACAAGGCTATGCGTTGCACTTTCAAGAAAGTCTTCAAACATTGTGGAAAGAGATTGTACAAGAAACGACTCAAGCCGTTTTTATAGCTACTAATCCATTGTTAGCGGTTACGGCAGGCAAGGTGTTTTTAGCTGAATGGCTGCAACCCTATAATTTTGCTTATACACAAGTACAAAATATTTGGGCGAAAATGCAAGAAAAGGCAACAGATGTGCTTTTTTTATCGCCTACGCACAGCCTTTTGATGCTTCGTGAATCATTGATTATTACCCCTAAATCAAGTAATCAAAATGAATGTTATGAAGTTGAAATAACAAAAACATCTATACAAACAAAATATTTTACGCTTCACCTTGATGGGCAGGCAAGTAGGGGAGAGGCTACCCTCGAAAGTGTGTATATTGATATGGAAAAACTTGCCTACCCACTCACGCTCAGGCGATGGCAGGCAGGCGATTCTTTCTGCCCGTTGGGTATGCAGGGCAGAAGAAAAAAAGTAGCTGATTTTTTAAATGACCAAAAAGTTCCACGAACCCTGAAACCTGATGTTTGGGTGCTGTGTTCAAAAGACGCTGAAATTGTTTGGGTAGTTGGGTATCGTATTTCGGATAAGTATAAACTAACACAAGAAACAAAACACATAGTAAATATTAAAATTGCAATGTCTTTATAAATATTTTTGCGAAAAATTTATTCTAAGGAATAGAAATTAAATAACTTCATCATTTTACTCACGCGAAGCCACGCTGTAAGTGTCTGTTGGCATTGCCACATCACGCAAAAGTCCAATAACAGACGCTTACAGCGTGGCTAAAAGTGTGAAGTTATTTTTTATACGTTCCTAAGACGTTTATTTTGAGTACTTTAGCTTTGATGCTTCACGAATCATTGATTATTACCCCCAATCAAGTAATCAAAATGAATGTTATGAAGTTGAAATAACAAAAACATCTACACAAACAAAATATTTTACGCTTCACCTTGATGGGCAGGCAAGTAGGGGAGAGGCTACCCTCGAAAGTGTGTATATTGATGTGGAAAAACTTGCCTGCCCACTCACGCTCAGGCGATGGCAGGCAGGCAAGTTTTTGAATGACCAAAAGGGTGCTGTGTTCAAAAGACGCTAAAATTGTTTGGGTAGTTGGGTATCGTATTTCGGATAATTATAAACTAACATAATAAACAAAACAATTTATGAATATTAAAATTGCACTGTCTTTATAAATATTTTTGCGGAAATTTTACTCTAAGACAGCTATTTTGAGTACTTTAGCTTTGCTGCCATCTATTTTAAAAGTATAAATAAGATAGATGCCTGCCTTTGCGCGTGTGCCTGTATAATCTTGCAAATTCCAAGTAGCTGTGCCTCCTTGTGCTTCAGTTTCATAAAATAATCTGCCTGATGTGTCTGTTATTTTAACTTTTGCCCCTGTAGGCAAGCCCGATATACCTACCAAGCCATCAAAATGAGGATAGACAGGGTTAGGAAAGACGCTTATATCGCTGTATTCGCCTTTTGAAGCGGTGGCAGTGCCTCTATACGAAACGATACCAGCAGGCGTAATGGCAAAAAGCTCGCCTGTTTTAGGGTGTATGACTAAATTTTGGATAACATTGCTTGGAAGCGGGCTATTAGCCGTATTAAAATAGTGAACTAAACTCGTGCCTTCTATACCTAAAAGCCATAAACCCGTATCAGTGCCTGCCCATTTTCGGTTGCCACCATCTACTACAAGGCTATTTACTTTTTCGGCTCTCAATACAGGTCGCCCTTCAAAAATAGGCAATAGCGCATTGGCAATACCAAATATTTGTTCGGGTGCATAAAAAATGGCAATGCCTTTGTCTGTTCCTACCCAAATCAATCCATCATGGTCTTCTACTATTGCCCCTACATAGTTGGAAGGCAAGTTCCCTTGATTGGGCGTAGAGCTAAGCCAACGACTGCGGTTGTTTTTCTCATCTAATACCCATATTCCGCCTCCTAATTCTGCGCTAAGGCGTATCCATTTCCAGCCGTTTTGCGCGATAAGTATCTGGAGCGGGTTTCGTCCTGCGGGGTGGGGGGGCAAATACGACTGCCAAGTGCCGTTTGTCTGCCTCGCGTGTATCGAGGCGGCACTTGTTGTAACAGCGTGATTGGCTATCCAAAGCGTACCTTGTGCATCAGTGGCGAGGTCAGTAATGCGTACATCATTCAACGCACTTGCCTGCAAAGGTGAATTAACTTGTGTAAATTGGGTGAGCGAGCCGTCTGTTTTTTGCCACCAAAGTCCTGTGCCATAACTACCAAAATATTGGCTTTTATCTTGGTTTATGTAGGCATAACTGGTTAGGTCTGTAACGGCAGGCAAGGCGGTTGAAGTCCATGTTCCTTCGGAAAAGGTATCATAGCTGCCTGTTCGTTGCAAAGGGGTGAAGGTAGAGCTAAAACCGCCTGTTGTAACGACTATTTTATTTTCTGTGTACCTTGCCTGCCATGCGTTAGGCGTATTGGGGCTATTGGGCGCATAGGCATTCCAAGTATTTTGGGCAAACGACAACAAGCCGTTAGCAGTATCAGCTATCCAAATCGTACCTTGCGCATCTTGTTGTATTGCTTGAGGCGTTTGGAGAAGTGCGTTTGTTTTAGAAGAAAGCACATCATTTATATCAAGCGTGTACAACTTGCTTGCTGCTGTAAGAAAAAGCTCTGTTTGTCCTACCGAAAGGTCGGTATAAATCCCAACAGGTAATGGAATCGCTGCCCAATTATTAAGATGATTATACTTAAAAAGCTGGTTGTTATCTGTTAAAGCATAGACACTATTTTGGCGTGTTACTACTTTGCGGATTTTTTGGGGAGGCAAGCCGTTGAGTATGCCAAACCGTTTCCATTGTTGAAAGTCAGCTAAATTGCTGGTCAATGCCCCTATTATTATGCCTTGAGCTGTAGCCAATATCAGGCTATCTTTTGAAAAAGTAAGGCTTTGAATGCTTAATTCACTGCCCATGTTGCCCAAATTGCGATAGGTTTCTTTGATTTCGCGCTTGCCTACGTCCAACAACGCTACGCCAAAATCGGCTGCCAAATAGGTGAAGTTGTTAGTCGCAACGATTTGATTGATTTGCGGATTATTAGGAAATGAGGCTTGCCGTAAAAGAGGTATCTCTGTAATAACATTGCCTTCCAAAACATCAATCGTGCGGTCTTGATACGCTATGAGCAATGTATTTCGGGCAAGGTCATAGCTAATTTGAGCGGGTATTGCGCCTGTAAAGCCTTGTATTTTAGATAGGGGGGTAAGCGTTTGCCCATTTTTTTCAAGCAAAAAAAGCCCATTTGCTGTAGCGCAAAAAGTTCCTTCCTTGCCTACCACGACTTGCTTTGCACTTTTATAGCAAGCGTGTGTACGCCATGTACCAAGCGGGATTTCTTGTGCAGAGCAGGCAAGGCAGGCAAGCAGATAAAACGCACAAACAAAACAAGAGAAACGCATAAGGAGGAGGTGCGAAATAAGAAGTACGAGGTACATAGTTAAATAATTGCCTGTCAATATTTTACCAATCATTAAAAGCTCAAGTTATTTAATTAACATTCCTAAGCAAAAGTACGAAAGTTAAATTAAAATGCTTCGCGAAAAGCTTTGCGGTGTTTGAGAAATGGCTCGGCAGACATATTCAGCCAATCCAACGCGCTTCCACCTAACAGCCTCGCTTTGGTAGTAGGCGATAAATCGACCATGTTTTCAATCAATTTTCCAGGTTCGAGTTCGCCTAAAGGAAAGGGGTAGTCTGAACCTAAGGCGAGCGATTTTTCGCCTATTACATTCAATAAATAATGCACCGCATCGGGGTCATGCACAAGCGTATCTAAGTAAAACTTGCCTATGTAATCACGTGGGTTTACGTTATTGTCTATAGCGCAAAGGTCGGGGCGGGTTTTGAAGGCTTGTTCTATGCGCCCAATCGTAGCAGGAAATGCGCCACCACCATGGGCGAATGCAACGCGCAGTTTCGGCAGTCGCTCAAATACACCCCCGAAAATCATAGAGCAAATGGCTAAAGAAGTTTCAGCAGGCATACCTATCAGCCAAGGGAGGAAGTATTTAGGCATACGATCCTGCCCCATCATGTCCCAAGGATGCACAAAAACGGCTGCACCTAAATCTGATGCTGCTTCGAAAAAGGGGAATAGAGCTTCGTCAGATAAATTCCATTGATTAACGTGGCTGCCAATTTCTACACCTGCCAGCCCCAACTGTTTTACACATCGTTCAAGTTCGGCTATAGCAAGGTCGGGCGATTGCAGGGGGACAGTTCCCAAGCCTACAAATCGGTCGGGGTATCGTTGGCAGACTTCGCCTATGTGGTCATTCAAAAAACGGGATACCTCTAAACAATCCAACGGTTTTGCCCAATAGCTAAACATAACAGGAATGGTAGAAAGCACTTGTACGTCTGTATGAAACGTTTCGCAGTCGGTTAAGCGCGTTTCAGGCGACCAGCAGTTGTCATTGATTTCTCTAAAAAACTTTCCATCTATCATCATACGCGCTTTGCAAGTGCGGTGATGGTCGAGAGTTACGAAACCTCCGTAGCCGAATTTTTCGCGAAACTGTGGGATTTTTTCAGGGATGATGTGTGTGTGAATGTCTATTTTAAGGCACATAAATTAGCGTAAATAATTGTTATAGTAAGCCAAAACATCTTCATCAACTTTAATGTCTTTGGGGTATATGCGGGTGCGTAATTGTAAACCTTCTAAAGTTTTGCAACGGCTGAGGGCTACATACGCCTGCCCTGTGGCAAACGCACCTGTGCCAAAATTGAGGCAGACTTTTTCAAAAGTTAGCCCTTGCGACTTATGAATGGTGATAGCCCACGCGAGCTTGAGTGGGTATTGGGTGAAAGTGCCGAGTACTTTCTCCTCTATCAGTTCGGTTTCGCGGTTATATTCATAGCTTTTCTTTTCCCATTGTGCCGTATTTACAAAAACCGTTTCGCCATTATCTAACAGTACTTGAATGATAGTTTCTGCTACTTCATCTTCCACATCTTTTAAGAAGTCTTCTTCTGCCCCGTCTTCATAACCTTCTACGCGCATTTCTACGAATTTAACAATTTTGCCTATGGTACCATTTGCCCACTTGCCTGCCATGTGATTTTTGATAAACATCACTTGTGTTCCTACTTTAAGATTCAATTTCTTTTCAGTAGGAAATAATTTGTCCTCAAATACGCCTCCTACTTCTGCTTCAAAAGTATAGCTATTTTCGGGTATTTTATCTAATTCTTGTTTGTTTCTTACATCAGCAAGCGCGTTAGTGGTAGTAAGTTCTATTACGTTGGGTTGGGGCGTGAAATTGTCTATATATTGCGAATTAATGACTTGCAACTCTTTTGATGAGAACTCACCTGTGCGAATATTGTCTAAAATCTGCATGAAGTCAGCATCTTTTTGGCGATAGACTTGTATCAGTTCTATAATTTCATGCTCAAATTTCTTATAGACTTTTGCCCCAAAAAAGAAGGCAGTTTTACTATAAAAGGCGTTTAACAGCTCTCGGTCTTTGTCGGTAACAACAGGGGAAATCTGAAAAATGTCGCCCACCATGATAAGTTGCTTGCCTCCAAAAGGGAAATTGTTGCCAAGGCTACGGCGCATACACAAGTCAATAGCATCAAATAAATCGGCGCGTACCATCGACACTTCATCTATAATCAATACGTCAATTGCTTTTAAGGTAGCTAATCGATTGCCCTCTAAGGCTTTTACTTGGCGGTCTTCGGGCATAAAAGTCCGCGTATCTAAGCGAAAGAAAGAGTGAATAGTAACACCGCCAGCGTTCAAAGCGGCGATACCTGTAGGGGCAACTACTACCACTTTCTTGTTTTCGGCACGAAGAGTATCAACCAAATGACGCAATAACGTAGTCTTGCCTGTGCCTGCTTTGCCTGTTAAGAAGATGGATTTTTTATCGCGGTGGGCTGTTAAAAAGGCTTGTTGTTCGGGGTTGTTAAACGAAAAATCCATTGGTTTGGGTTAAATACTTCTTTGCATTAAAGATTTCTAAAAATAGCCAAGTAAATGATTGCAAAGATAGCAAAAAATGTTTTTTTATAGAAAAGATTGTAGAAGTTCTATAAATTCTGCTTGCAGATGTGCATTTTTGTCTGTCGCATACCATTTGTGCAGTTGTTCTGAAAGCTCTTCAAAAGGTGTTTCGACCTGTTTCAGTGTCGTTATCAAGGTTTGAGCTGCCACAGGGCGCGGACCCCAATTAAAAAGCTCATTGAAATCAGTATCAACAGCAATCAATTTAGGAATACTTTTGCCTCCGTTGGTGAGGTACATATTCATCAAAGCATTGTTTTCGTCACGCAATAGTACGCGAAGCTCGATGTGAGGGCTTGCATCAGCCATTTTGACAAGGGTAGGCAAGGATTGAGAAACATCACCACACCAGCCTTCTGTTAAGACCAGCCATTTTTGAGGCACAACCTTTTGCAAAAGGCTATGCAAATCGGGGTTTATGACAGCCGTTTTATCCCAACGGCGCATACGTTGCACGTTCATTTGTGTGTAGTTGAGTAGTTTTTCGGATTGTTCCTCGCCTGTTGTCTTGCCTGCGGCTACTAAATCGTTTACCATTTCGCGGTAGGCAAGGTAGGAAATTCCCTTTTCCCAATCTGATGAAGTTACCATGTGATTAAATATAAAAAATGAAAAGTAGTCTAATGGTGATTAAAAG
>JAYTNK010000638.1:0-3908 GCA_043748375.1 Cytophagales bacterium | reverse complement strand
TCTATTTCAAATAGGGAAGTCTTGAGGTTTTTAATTTTAAAATAATATGCAAGAAATAGAACGTAAGTTTTTAGTTAAAGATGACACTTGGCGCGAAAGTGCCAAACGTACTTATTACAAACAAGGCTATCTTTCGCGCCATGCGGAGCGGACTGTTCGCATACGTATAGCCGAAGAAAATGCCTATATAACTATCAAAGGGAAAACACATGGTGCAACACGCGCCGAATTTGAGTACCCTATTCCTGTAGCTGAAGCCCAACTCATGTTGGATAGTCTTTGCGAAAAACCATTGATTGAAAAGTATCGTTATGTACTTGCCTACGAAGGGTTTACATGGGAAATAGATGTTTTTTTAGGGGATAATGAAGGACTAACAGTGGCTGAAATAGAACTGCCCACAGAAGAAACCAGCTTCGCCTTGCCTGCATGGGTAGGCAAGGAAGTTACCACTGATGCACGTTATTATAATTCAAATTTAAGTCAAAATCCTTTCAAACAATGGTAAGTTTTCTTTTTGAGTAAATGCCACTCATAAAGGGAAAACAACTAATTTGCTACTCTAAAAGGAAACTTACAAACAATGGACAACCCAAATAAACAGCGTATGCCGAAAAAGGCCGAATTACAAGAAAATATAGACTATTATATAGAAAATGGTTGCTGGGTATTTACCGCAAACTACCACCTAAAGCGCGGTTATTGTTGTAAAAATGGATGTAGGCATTGCCCATATAGTTTCAAAAAATAAGTTTATGACAGATTTTACCACTGTTTTTGATGCCTTTACGCGCTTGCGCGTGTTGATTGTAGGAGATGTGATGATAGATTCCTATCTTTGGGGAGATGTAAACAGGATATCACCTGAAGCCCCTGTACCTATAGTGCAGGTAAAAAAAAGAGAAAAAAGATTGGGCGGAGCTGCCAATGTTGCGCTTAATGTACAGTCTTTGGGGGCTACACCTATTTTATGCGCCACTGTAGGCAAGGATACCGATGGGCAAGACTTCCTATCTATATTGACAGAAAACAATCTTTCCGCAGAAGGTATTTGCCAAAGTGCGGATAGAATAACGACCGTTAAGCACCGTATCTTGTCAGGGCATCAACATCTTTTACGGATAGATACCGAGCAAACAAGCGGGCTATCGCCTATTGATGAAGCAGACTTGTGGGAACGAATAGCCCAAATATTACCCACAGTACAAGTCGTAATTTTTGAAGATTATGACAAAGGCGTTTTGAATGAGTCGCTTATTCAAAAGACTATCGCCCTCGCAGAAAAACATCATATTCCTACTATAGTCGATCCTAAGTTGCGTAATTTTTGGCACTACAAAGGGGCAACCGTATTCAAACCTAACCTCAAAGAACTCAAAGAAGGGCTTAAAAGCGAGCTAAATTTTAAAGACTTAGCCGAGATAAAACAAGAAATCGCTGTACTCAAAAGCCGCCTTTTAGTTAAACAAGTGCTTGTAACACTTTCAGAAAGAGGTGTTTACATAGACGCTGAACACGGAACACACCACATACCCGCGCATTTGCGTAGCATTGCCGATGTTTCGGGGGCGGGAGATACTGTAGTGAGCGTAGCCGCGCTGGGGCTTGGGTTAGGATTAACGCCCATGCTCATGGCAAGTTTGGCTAATTTAGCTGGTGGATTGGTTTGCGAACACATAGGTGTAGTGCCTATTACACGCGAAGCTCTACTGGCAGAGGCAATAGAACATATATTATAGGTATTCCCAAAGTTATTTTTACAGATTGTCAATGCCGTTAGACTTGACAATCTGTAAAAAATATTTTAGACAATCACATTGGTGAAAATAATTCTATCAAACTCATCAAGCTCAATTTGAATTGTAGAGTCGCGTTGTATTTTGCCTGCCAATAACTCGCGGGATAACTCGTTTAAGATGCGTTTTTGCATAACGCGCTTGAGCGGTCTTGCGCCTAATTGAGGGTCATAGCCAATATCGGCAAGTGTGTTTAAGACCTTTTTAGTAGCACCAATGGTTACGCCCATATCGGCTAATTGTGCTTGAATAATAAGGAATTGGATAGCCACTATTTTGCGCATATCGCGGCGATCCAAGGGACGGAACATAACTACTTCATCTATACGGTTCAAGAACTCAGGACGCACAAAATTTTTGAGCATAGTAAACAAATCCTCTTTGGTTGTTTCGATAATTTCAAATTCGTTTTCTTCAGTCATTTTCGCGAAGCGTTCTTGAATCATATCCGAACCTAAATTAGAGGTCATGATGATAATACAGTTCTTAAAATTGGCAGTTCGTCCTTTATTGTCTGTTAATCGACCTTCATCAAGTACTTGTAACAGAATATTAAACGCATCAGGATGGGCTTTTTCTATTTCGTCAAGCAAAATAACCGCATAAGGTTTCCTACGCACAGCTTCTGTAAGTTGTCCCCCTTCCTGATAGCCTACATAGCCAGGAGGCGCTCCTATGAGGCGACTAACGGCATGGCTTTCTTGATACTCCGACATATCGATACGAACTAACGCATTCTCATCATTAAACAGAAATTCGGCTAAGGTTTTGGCTAATTCAGTCTTGCCTACCCCTGTAGAACCTAAGAATAAAAAAGAGCCGATAGGTCGTTTTGGGTCTTGTAAACCTGCTCTGCTACGCCTAACAGCATCAGCAATAACGGTAATAGCGGCATCTTGTCCTGCTACCCGTTTGGCAAGCTCGGCTTCAAGATTTAGTAGTTTATCTTTATCGCTTTGTAAAAGTTTGGTTAGTTGTATGCCTGTCCATTTCGATATAATTTCAGCAATATTTTCAGAAGTAACTTCTTGCTTTAGCATCACATCTGCTCCATTTTCGGCTAACTGGGCTTGGTAGGCAAGGAGTTTTTGCTCACTTTCCACTATTTTCCCAAAGCGTAATTCGGCTACAAGCGCGTAATCGGCTTGTCGTTCGGCTTGTTCGGCTTCGAGTTTATAGCGTTCAATATTCTCTTTTTCGGTTTGCAAATTGTCAATAATAGCTTTTTCGCCTTTCCATTTTTCTTTGAGCGCGTCGCGTCCTATGGCAAGTTCTGCAATGTCTTTGGTAAGTTGCGCTTCTTTGGTAGTATCGCGTTCTCGCCTGATGGCTTCGCGTTCAATTTCGAGTTGCATAATTTTGCGTTCAGCTTCGTCCAACTCTTCGGGCATAGAATCGAGTTCGATGCGCAATTTTGCAGCGGCTTCGTCCATGAGGTCAATAGCTTTATCGGGCAAATAGCGGTCGCTGATATAACGGTTTGAGAGTTCAACGGCCGCGATAATAGCGTCATCTTTAATTCGAACGCCATGATGCACTTCGTAACGTTCTTTTAGCCCGCGCAAGATAGAAATAGCATCTGGCACATTGGGTTCGGCAACCATAACGGTTTGAAAACGCCTTTCGAGTGCTTTATCTTGTTCTATATAACGCTGATATTCTTTGAGGGTAGTTGCGCCTATGGCGTGCAGTTCGCCGCGAGCAAGGGCTGGCTTAAGTAAATTAGCGGCATCCATAGCACTTTCGCCACCACTTCCTGTGCCTATCAGCGTATGAATCTCATCAATAAACAAAATTACTTCGCCATCTGAATCTACTACTTCTTTTATAACGGCTTTTAGTCTTTCTTCAAATTCTCCTTTATACTTTGCTCCTGCGACAAGCAATCCCATGTCAAGGGAAACAAGCGTTTTATTTTTCAAATTTTCGGGTACATCACCTTGCACAATACGTTGCGCTAATCCTTCTGCGATAGCTGTCTTGCCTACCCCTGGCTCGCCCAAAAGAATCGGATTGTTTTTGGTGCGGCGCGAAAGAATTTGGAGTACGCGTCTAACTTCCTCATCTCGCCCAATAACAGGATCTAATTTGCCTTGCTCGGCAAGTTCATTT
>JAYTNK010000637.1:0-3577 GCA_043748375.1 Cytophagales bacterium | reverse complement strand
GCTATTTCAGCCTTAATAGCTTCATTTACAGGCAAGTTAGCCACAAATGTAGCAAAAACTTCAGCTGTAATAGTGCCTGTACCGCGTGTAAAATCTTTCAAAAGCTCATACGGATTTGGATGTGCTTCACGCCTGAGTATTGTTTGGATACCTTCCGCAATCACCACCCATTGCGCCTCAAGGTCAGCATGAAGTTTTGCTTCATTGAGTTCGAGTTTGCCTATGCCTTTTAAGATAGATTGCCACGCCAAAAGACTGTGCGCCAAAGGAACGCCCAAATTACGCAAAACAGTCGAATCAGTAAGATCGCGTTGAAGCCTCGAAATGGGTAGTTTGGAGGCAAGAAACTCTAATAACGCATTGGCAATGCCAAGATTGCCCTCTGCATTTTCAAAGTCAATAGGATTTACTTTGTGTGGCATAGCAGAAGACCCAACCTCGCCTGCTTTCGTTTTTTGTTTAAAATAATCAATCGAAACATAATGCCAAATGTCCCTACAAAAATCTGTTAAAATCAAATTGATTCGCTTCAAATTGTCGCACAATGCGCCCAAATTGTCATAAGGCTCTATTTGAGTGGTGAGTTGGGTTCGCTCAATGCCTAAATTACTCAAGAGTTTGTTGGCAAAAGATACCCAATCTATAGCAGGATAAGCCACATGATGTGCATTGAAATTACCTGTAGCGCCTCCAAATTTTGCAGAAATTGGAATAGTATCTAATAGTTTAATCTGCCCGTTTAATCGGTGAAAAAACACAGCTATTTCCTTGCCGAGGCGAGTAGGCGAGGCGGGTTGCCCATGTGTACGCGCAAGCATTGGCACTTCTGCCCACTGCACAGCCATCTTATTGAGTGCTTGTTGCAAGGTAGCAAGCGTAGGGCGTAGCGCAAGATTTAGGCTGTCTTTGAGTAACAATGGCACAGCCGTATTATTGATGTCTTGGGAGGTAAGTCCAAAATGTATAAATTCTTTGAAATCTTCCAAGCCTAACTCCACCAACTTCTCCTTGAGGTAGTATTCCAACGCTTTAATGTCGTGGTTAGTAGTCTTTTCTGTTTCTTTAATTTTTAAGGCTTCTTGTTCATTAAAATTCTCATAGATAGCCCGTATAGCTGGAAAATGTGCGTGATTTATTCCTTGTAGGGCAGGCAAGGGCAATTCGCATAGCGCAATAAAATATTCTACCTCCACCAATAAGCGGTAGGAAAACCAACCATATTCTGAAAAATACGGGGCTAAAGTGTTCAATTTTCCTCTATAGCGTCCATCTATAGGTGAGATAGCAGTCAGTTCTGAAAGTTGCATTTGCAAAGATAGCTTTTTTATAGAAAAAACTCATTGTTTTGTATAGGCAAAATTAAACTTGCCCTGCAAATCTTTATGTTGATTGGACTGTTTGGAAAAGAGGTGTTTTTACCACCTAAAAATAAAAGTCATAAAAAACACATGATTTTATCTGCTTTTTAGCTAAAATACCCTAACTTTATGCTTTCTTATCTTACTCTTAAAAATTGCTATGGACAGAAGAAATTTTTTGAATACAATGGGGCTGACTGGAGCCGCCTTATTCGCTACGTACTGCCTTGGAGGATGTACTAAAAAAGAGGATGACGTAACCCCCGACTTGCCTGCCACAGGCTTGTCTCTCGACTTAAATACAGCACAATATGCTGGTTTGAAGAATAATGGCTCATTTGTGGTTCTTGCCAACGAGAAAATAGTAGTGGCACGTACCAACGCTGGGTTGTATGTAGCCGTTACGCGCATCTGTAGCCACGAGCAACAAGAGCAGGTAAGTTACTTCACTTCACCTGAAAGGTTTGAATGTGGTGCGCATGGTGCGCAATTTAATACAAATGGCGGCGGACTAAACTCCAACGGCTCAAAGGGATTGCGTACTTACAAGACTGAAATCAATCCTACAGGCGATACGCTAAAAATATTAAATAGCTAAACATCTTGCCTACCACCTATACAAACTCGCCTGCCCAAACATCATTTGGGCAGGCGAGTTTATAAACTAAAGCGTGTGAAAATTATTATGGCTTAGGTATCAAACGCAGTTGCGCACCTACAGGCAAGCTCACTACACTGCTAAAAGTAAGAGCTTCAGTAGCTGAGAAAGTAAGTTTTGAAGCAGTTAGTTCAGCTATAGTCAAATTAAAGGCTTTTGCAGGTACAGTGCCTACTTTTGGATAAGCAATGGTAAGCGTAGTTGGAGTGTTCAGCATCCAAGTGGCAGGGGTAGGCAAGCCGCTAATAGATACATAATTCAAGCCGTAAAAAACCTTGAACTCAAACGTAATAGCAGCATTGCCTGTTTTGGTAAAGTTCGGTGAAATGCCTGTCCAAATACCTGCAGTGTCACCTGTGCCTGTCCATGTAGCCCCTTTTAATAAAGCTTCTTCATTTAAGGGTGTTACTGTAGCAGGCGCAATAGTTGTAAAGCGGTAGTTGCTGGTAGGGGAGAGGTTGATAATGCCAAAAAGTTGGATATCTTCCGTAGTAGGAGTTGTAACCCAAAGCTCGGTAGCAGTAAGTTTTACTACTTTAAGCACTTGGCTTGCTAAGGTTACCCCTGTGGCACCACCAAGCGAAGGGTAATAAACGGTAAGCGATTTTGCATCAACGCTCAGCGTCCACACTGCCGCTGCGCCTAGATTCTGGTCATTTACAGTAGTTGTGTTTAGAAGGCTAGTTTTTGCAAATTTGAATTTGAGTTTTGGCGCAAGTACTTTGCTTCCACCTGTTCCGTCTGCTGCTACCCCGAAATATAAGCCTTCAGTGTGCCAATCTTTATTGGCTAACAGTATTTGGTTGGCATCAGTAGGTTCTACTTGTTTACAAGCAGTGAGTAAAGTAGCGAAGCTGAATAGAATCAAGCCGTAGCGCAAAATTTTGTTCATAAGATTAGAGATTTAAGATTTAAGATGACAAAATATTGATAGTCAATGTTTTATATAGATTTGGATAGATAAGCTAAATGTTTAGGTATTTTTAAACTGCATGATGTCCAATGTTTGGGTACAACATTCATATTCGGAAGGTTGATTGGAACATATAACGCACAAACGATTTGTTATATTGTTTTCTAAAGTGTTTTTATACCAAATAATGCCTTGCGCATCTAAGTTTGTGGTAGGTTCGTCCAGTAGCATAATGGGGGTGTCAGTATAAAAGACAAGCCCGAGCTTTAGGCGTTGCTTCATACCAGAGGAGAAGTGTTTAATAGGTTTGTTCCTTGCCTGCGATAGCTCAATAGTGTCCACAAACACCTTTGCCTGCATATTATCACGCAGAGGCTTGAATTTAGCATGAAAGGCTACCAATTCTAACAAGGTAAACTCCTCAATAAGTTCTAAATAAGGAGCAGTAATCGTAATATATTTGTACCACTGCTCGATAGGTATAGGCGTGTTATCGCGTAGGTAGGCAAGCTTGCCTGCGGTAGGCTGCCCTACTCCCGCAAGGAGTTGGAGTAGGGTTGATTTTCCGCTACCATTTGCCCCTATAATAGCACAAGGTTGGTTTGTCGCAAAAGTATGTGTGAGGTTGCGGAAAATCCAGTCTTGGGC
>JAYTNK010000636.1:0-3126 GCA_043748375.1 Cytophagales bacterium | reverse complement strand
CAGGCAAATTGAGCGAGATTTTACACACTTATTTGCAAAAAATAGGACACTTACAACTCTCTGAAAGCCAACAAAAAAAGGTAGGCGAGAAGTTGGTTTCTGTTTTATTGAATTTTATGCAAAAAGAATTTGATAAACTAAAACCACAATCTATTCAAACTACACTCAAGGGATGGTTGGGAGGCAAGGGTTGGGAAAATGACCTTGCGACTCGCCTAAAAAACTACCTGCTCACACACTTACCCGAACTCACGCGTGGGCGTATCAAGGCATTGGTAGCCTCAAGCCTATCGAAACAAGATGACAATAAACTGCGCGACATGGTCTATAAGGCTATGGGAGCGGAACTCGCGCCCCTGAATTGGTTTGGTGCAGGACTCGGCATCATCACAGGAGGAATATTGATTTTTATGCCTCCAATAAGTAATTTTTGGCTGATGTTAAGTGTAGTCGCCCTTGCCTACGGTATAACAGGCTGGGTAACAAACTGGGTAGCTGTGAAAATGCTTTTTAAACCTCATAACCCTATTAAAATACCTTTTTTAAAACGAAACCTGCCTTTCACGCCAGGTGTAATTGCCAAAAATAAATTACGATTCGCCCATAGCATGGGGCGATTTATTGGGGATAGATTATTGGATAAAAACGACCTGCGCAAAAACTTTGCTGAAAATAGAGAGCGTTTGCAAGATACAGTGGCAGAACTTATCCAAAAAAATGATTACAATTTGGTAGGTGAAACCCTGAAAAAAAATCAGACCACATGGGCGCAAACTATTGCTAAAGTAATCGTAGAAAACTTGCAAGAAAACACGCCACAATTAGGTGCTTTGATAGCTCAATTATTAGCTAACTCTGCTCCTGCGCAAGTAGTCGCAAAGGAAATTCCCCAATGGAAAGCCCAACTCAGTACTTATTTTGAACAAGATACATTTTTAGGCTGGCTAACTGACGCACTGCTAACCCAAGCGGAAAAACAAATGAGCCAAGTGGATACTATAGCAGATTTATTGCCAAAAGATTGGTTGGAAAACTTGCCTGCCTTTGTACTAAATATCTTGCACAAAATTGTGGAAGACTTGCCTGAAACCCTGAAGAAAACAGATTGGCTCAAAGTATTTGCCTTAGAAAAATTTGCCCCACAAGTAGAAACATGGCTACTACGCAATTTAGATGAACTGCTAACCGTAGAACAAGAGGAAAACTTAAAACAAAAAGTATATGATTTTTTAAGAAAACAACTTCAAAATGAAGCTGTTAAAGCACAGATTTTCAAATTCTTAGATGAAAAACTAAAGAATGAATTTTCCGCACACCGCAACATCAACCAAGTAATGGGCGGGCGTATCATGGAACTATTGCAAGACAACTTAAACGAATGGCTTACGCAAGGCGTGGAGAAACTGCTCGATTGGTTGAAAGAAAATAGAGATACATTGGTCAGCGAAATTTATACGGATATTTACAACCAAAACTCGCTCGCAGGACTTGCCAAAAGCTCTATACTCAAAACCACACAAGCGGTGATAGATGATGGAATTCCTGTGTTTTTTGAACAAGAATTAACAAGTTTAAAAGTGGCGGTAGAAACCGAAATGCACCGATTGGGCAACACGCCTTTTAATTTGCTTACCAATCAACTCTTGCACGCCGATACGTTGCAAGAGCGCGTACAAGCCCTTTTAGAAAATCCTGCCTTGTTTCGCAAAATCCAACAGTTAGCAAACTTATTACTAGAAGAGAAATTATTTAAAATCCCGCTTGTGCAGTTGTTGCCTGTTCAGCCCGTTGTATTGCTCAAACACTTGGAAACACTGTTATTGCCCGAAACTGTTTTGCTTACTTCGCATTTGTTAACGCGTTTGCAGGCAAAAGAGGAATTGGAAAATTGGTTGCGTAGCATTGCGCCTGTGGCGAGTGATTTATTGAGTAAGATTTTCTTTTCAGTAAAACCGCAAGCACTTGCGTCTGCGCTTATGCAAGATAAAGCACACGTAAAAGCTATCTTACAAGCTATATTGAATCATCAATCCGAAGACAAAGATGGCGATACGCTTATTATACAGCTTATTTCACTTTTAGAAACCCATATTTTCTCGCGCAATTTGGCAGATTGGGTGCAAGAAAGCGTATTATCAGAAAATTTGGGCAAAATGTTGGCTGAATTATGGGCAAATCCTAATTTACAAATGTTGTTTAATTTCCAGTTAAAAGCACTCCTCGAAAAGCTATTGGGTGGTGCGTCAGGGCATATCGCAGGGGACACTAAAGGGTTTTTGCTCGATAAGGCAGGCAAGGCGTTATTTGATGCACTTGAGCATAACATTGACTCGCTATTACAAAGTATTGATTTTAAGGATATTGTAGTGCGCGAAATAGACAAAATGCACGCAAGCGAATTAGAAGGGCTGTTTTATGGATTTGCGGGGCCTTACTTTAAATTTATCATTGGCTACGGATTTATCTTTGGGATAATTTTTGGCTTCTCGATAGATTTCGGAGTGTTTGGATTGCTTGCCTGGTTATTCCGCTAACAACGCATTTGAAAATTTCGCCTTTTGGTAAGTTTTCTTTTTAGATAACAGATGCCACCCACAAAGAACAAAACAGCTAATTTGCTACCTAAAAAGAAAACGCCTCTTTTTGCTGAAGATACTCTTCTTGACAAACGAGGGAAATGTATTTTTGAACAATATAAAAGAAAAAAAAGTATTTTACAGATTTAAGTCGCACCCAGTTGGGTATAGCGTTTTAAATAGGCATTTTTTGGTAAAAGCAAAATAAAGTTACATGATTTTTGTTATATTTGCGAGGGCATTGTAACAAAAACAATTTTAGGACTACTAATAAACATAAAGTTATGCTATTGTATCACAAAAAATACGTGCTCTCACCTGAAAAAGAGTGGGTGATATTCGTACATGGAGCAGGAGGTAGTTCTTCTATTTGGTTCAGGCAATTGCGCGCATTCAAAGAGCATTTTAATATTTTGCTGTTAGATTTGCGTGGACATGGCAAATCTCAGCATTTTTTTGAGGCGTATATGAAAGATGATTATACCTTTGCTGATATTAGTGAGGATATTGTAGAAGTAATGAAGCATAACAGCATTGAGTCGGCTCATTT
>JAYTNK010000635.1:0-2064 GCA_043748375.1 Cytophagales bacterium | reverse complement strand
CAAAAAACAGCAAAAACAGTTGTCAATGCGCTTACGCTTGACAATCTATAGAGCCAACATTATTTGAAGCTACTTATAAAAAATGTACGTTTTTTGAGTAGCAAAAGAAAAAATTAGGACTTACGCAACTGTACCACAGACGGCTCGTCTGTGCGCTGTAATCGAAAAAAACGCCTATTTTACGCACACTTGTCATAATCCATTCGCCTACGGCGCACAGACGAGCCGTCTGTGGTACAAATTTCGCTTTTTTTGACTTTTGCATAAGCTCTAAAACTATTAAGAAAAGCCCTCTGAATATTACGGAGGGCTTTCTTGACCGCACTTACTTATGAGATGTGGATAACCCAATCTCTTTGCAAATGTAGAAGCGGAAAGATTGTGAAAAAATGATTTTTGTCAATTTACTATTTTATTTTACTGATATACGCATTTTTAGGGCTACATAACCCATACTAAGGCAGGGCAACCCTGCAAAACACATAACAATTACTGCCCAATCATGCCAACGGACAAGTGGGAAAAAATGTGTGCTATAGCCCAATTTGCGTAGTCCTTCGGCAAACATAGCCAAGTCAATGCCTTGCCTACCCAAGTAAAAAAGCGTTATCCAACCCACTAAACTGCTTAGAGATAAGGCAAAGATATATATTAGTCCATTTTCTATAGCCCATAGTTGAGCAAGTTCGCGTTGGGTAAGTCCCCATGCATATAAGCGCGACCACTCTACAAGGCGCTCTTGCCATGTCATTTGTGAAAGTATGTATTGCAAAATGCCCAACAAGACACATATAAATAGCATCAACCCCTGCAAAAAATAACTTGTCATAACATCTAACAGCGCAAGGTCGGGGGCAGTTTCAATCCAACTGCGCACACGCCATGCGGGAAACATTTGTTGTAAGCGTTGGCTATACAAACTTGCCTGCCTCGCATCAGTTGTTTTGAATAATAGCTGATGACATGCACCAATAGGCAAGCTCAAGGCTGTTTGTAAAGTAGTATAAGGTATAAAAACGTGTGTTTCTGAAAAGTCTTTGCTCGGCACTTCATAAATACCCACAATACAGACGCGCAGGCGTTGAGGTAAATACAAAGACAAGCTATCGCCTACTTTTTTATGCAATAAACGGGCTAAATCATTGCCTATAATCGCCTCTTGCCTACCCTCATTGGGCAGGTAAGTGCCTTGCTTCATGCGTTTATAGAGGGCTAAAACCTGTTTTTCTTGCGAGGACTGAACGCCATATAAATCTATAGTATGCCATTTTTGGGTGTGTTCTATACTAGCGCGTATGTTCAAGCGTGGCGCGTAGGCGCGTAGGTAGGCAAGGCTATCTAAGTGTTTGATAACACTTTTATTTAGGACAAAATATGCCTGCACAGGCTTATGGCTTAAAAAATCCTTGCGCGTTATTTTGCCATGCCCCAACGAAGTATCCACTCTTTCTTGCAGTCGCTGGGCATTTAGTCCTTGCACTACAGCCCCAAATACCCATACGCCTGCCATACTTACGGCTATACTGCATACCAAGCCCCAAGTTCGATAAGGATTGCGCCATGTATTGCGCCAAGCAAGTTGAAAAAGCATATTTATTCAGTACCGCGCACTACTTTGAACATAATTTTGTCAAAGGCTTTGCGGTCATAGCCTATTTTTTCTGCAAATTTTAGACACAGATTATACTCTTTTTCGTGTATTTTGCGGTCAATAATCATCATTGTGATGATGTCTTCGAGTTGAATATTGCGATCCTCCTCCGTTTCAGGAATAATAAAATCCAGTGGCTCACGACTCTTCATTATTCTGGTGGTGTTTTCGGCAGAGATGCCCATAATTTGTGCTACTTCTATCAAAAAGTCCGCTTCTTCTTTGGAAAGTTGCTGGTCGGCTACCGCCACGATGTATAGGTTTTGAAAGTAGGCAAGTGCTTTGTCGGCTTGTTCCATGTTTTATGAGTGGGTTAAATAATAGACTTCTTGCGAAAGTGTTTTTTAGAAGCCTCACACCCTGCCCTCTCTCCATTTTGAGAGAGGGAAAAGGTACTTTCGCAGGAAGTCTAA
>JAYTNK010000634.1:0-4120 GCA_043748375.1 Cytophagales bacterium | reverse complement strand
TCAAAGTAAGTGTACCATCGATAATAAGATTGGTGGCAGAGGCATTAGCTAAAGCAAGTTCTGATGTGCCTACATCATTAGCTATAGTAAATGTAACACCACTATTAATAGTGATTACTCCGCCTGTATTTACAACTGTTTGGTCGATACTCACATCAGCCGTTACGATAATGGAATGACTTACTGTGATAACATTTGAAGCAGAGGTAGGTGTAACTGCTACAGGTGTTGTTAAACCCACAGTGAAGCCCGCATCTGTAGCTGATTGCCAAGTATTCACATTATTCCAATTACCTGCGGCAACTGTGCGATAAAACAACTGTGCTTGGGCGGTGTGCGCAGGCAACAAAAAACATAAGGAAATTAAAAGGGTATAGAAAACCTGCTTCATTTTATTAGTTTTAAAATTTGAAATTGTTTAATTTACCGTAAATATACATAAATCAAAAATAACAAGCAAATAAAATAAAATAAATTTCTATATTATTTTTAGCACTGCAAAAAGGTCAATTTACGCCTTTTTATTACAAAAAAAATAATTACAATGCGCTTAATAAACCTGTAAAAGAAGTGTTTTGAATTAAAAAGGGTGTTCTTTCTCTTTTTGGAGAATCCCTGAAATAGCCAGACCGATAATCATAGTAATCAAAACACTAAAAATAACACCTATTGGCAAGGTTATGTATGGACTTATGGCATATTCCATAATTTTCATTTGCATAGCGATTTGTTCCTCTGTATCATCTCTTTTTTCAAGTTGCATACGAACTTCATTTATCGCATTTTCCAGTGCATTTGGGTCTATAATATACAGAACTAACGACCACACGCTATAAATGAGGCTATTTACTAATCCTATCCAAAAGCTCATGGTTATGCCTTGCCCAAAAGAGATAAAACCGCCTTGCTCTTTCTTACGGGCATTCAAGGCTGTAGAAACTACATAAGTTATACTTCCAACTATTATTATAAATGATAATAGTCCAAATAACAAGGCGTTGCTTTGCCTCTGTTCGCTCGGAATAAATACACTGAAAAGATTAAATATAATAGAAATAACAGCCAAAAGTACTCCGTAATATATGGAGGCTTGGAACGGTGTTTTTACTTCTTCGTTTGCTTGCATATCCATAAAATAGCTATTTTAAAAGGCGATTTAATAATAGAAAATCACAAAGTATAAGTAGCCAAAAATTACAAGTCATTACATTACTTATTTTGTAGTAGGTACAAGCACTATTTCAGGTGCTTGCTGATGCAAGGCGTTTGCCACTATAACCTTCTCAGGCTCTATTTTACGAATTACAATGCGTTCTTCAATACCTTCCTTAGTACGTAACACTACGCTTTTGCCATCTTCGGCTATGCGCCATGTACCTTGATAAGTAGGCTTACCTTCAAATTCTACTCGAAAGGAATTATCGGTGCTAAAAGTAAAGACCGACTTTTCAATCTCAAGAACAAGATCGCTTTCGACTTGTTGTTGTTGTTCAGGCGTTAGCTTTTGATAAGCTCTGCGCTCATCATCAGGCATTTTGGCTATCCGTTGCTTAATATCGAATACAATACGCCATTTTTTTTCAAAAATATCATTGGTAATCTGGCTTCGCACAATTTGGGGAAGCATTACGCAACTTATAGCAAAAAATAAGTTAAAAATGTTTTTGTGTGTGAATGGCTTCATCATGTTTTTGGTCATTTTGTATATTGTTTAAACTGTTTTTTTATAAAAAAGTTGTATGCTATGGTGTTTTTAAGTGTAGTTATACTTACAAGGTAAGTTTTTAGGCTAAATAGTCGAAAAAAAATTCAAAGCAAATTATTGATATTTGCAGATTTTATTACATTTGCACCTAACACATTGCTTTATATTGTAACTTTGCGAATATATTATTAAACAATTACAAGGTATATTTAACCTGTAGCAATGGCTAACGCAAATTTTATTTATAGGGCTTTTCAAAATATTATTAACAATACCTCCCACTCCTTCATTGTGGCATTAGATACCCATTACAATTTTTTAGTATCAAATGAAGCACATCGCAAAATGTTCTTTGATTTGTTTGGCAGAGAAGTCATAATAGGCAAGAGCATGCTCGATATGTTGGCAAGCCAACCCGAAGCCTTAGAAAAACAAAAGACAGTTTGGAATAGAGCTTTGGCAGGCGAGGAGTTTATATTACTAGAAAGCCACCAAGCTCAAAACAGTGAGATAAGATATTATGAAGTTGCTTACAGTCCATTATATAATACGGCTGGCACGCTGGTAGGTGCAACTGCTATCACGCGTGATGTAACGGAAAGAATACATCATCAAGAAGAGATATCTACGCTATTGTCTGAAAAAGATAAAATGTATGAAAATCTTGCGCGCCAAAATGAAGTATTAGCCTTTCAAGAAGGACAAATGCGCAAACTCTTTCATGCCAAAATGAAATTGTATGATGACCTCGAACGCCAAAATGAAGAACTCGCCACTCAAGAAGAAGAGATTAGACAAAACAACGAACATTTATCTGTTATAAATAACCAACTTGTCGAGGAGCGCGAAAAATTATTGCATACTACCAAAGAATTGGAAGATAGAAACTTTGAACTCGACCAAATTCTTTATCGCACTTCGCACGATATTCGCTCGCCTATCGCCTCTGTGTTAGGACTGATTAACATCATTAAAGATGAAAAAGACCCTAGGATACAGCAAGAATATCTTGCCTTCATAGAAAAGCGTATGTCAGACCTTGATCGATTCACGCGCTCCATGCTGTCTTATGGCAAAGAACAACGTTCAGAAGTTCGCATAGAAATCATTGATTTTGAAAAAATGATACAACATTGTTGGCTCGACTTACAATACTTGCCTACCTACGCAAGGCTAAACAAACATATTCATGTAGAAAAGAACTGCCTTGCTTTTCATAATGACGAATTCCGTCTGAATATTATTTTCAGTAATATTCTTTCTAACGCTGTAAAATATCAAAATCTACAACGTGAAGATAGCTTTATTGACATTTGTATTATCCAAGACTATGAACACGCTGTTATAACCATACGTGATAACGGTATTGGCGTAGAACAAAGCTATATAGAGAAGGTTTTTAATATGTTTTTTCGCGCTACCGACAAAAGCGAAGGCTCTGGATTGGGTATGTATATCGTACAACAAACAGTAGAAAGACTCGATGGAAACATTACTTTTGAAAGTGTGTTGGGTGAAGGCACAACCATAACCATTCAAATACCCAACGAAGCCAGTTGAACAAAGGTTTGCGAACAAAAAACCTTTTCAACAAAAGGTAATGCAAAAAAGTTATTGTTTTTTAAAGTGCAAAAAATGCCTGCTGATAAAGCAGGCATTTTTAGGTTACTTTCTTTTCCAAAGACGGGCTTTATTTTCTTCCCCATTCAAGAGTTTGGTAATATTTTTTTGGTGTGTAATCATGACTACTGTAAACATAAGAAAGCCAAACATAATCACAGCAGGGTCATCAGGTTTGAAGCGCGGTATAAGCAATAACAAAGGAAAAGATAATGCCGCAAGCATAGAACCTAAAGAAACATATTGGAATATCAATAAGGCAACCACAAATACGCCCACACTTATAAGCGTTGTTTGATAATCTACCGCCAGCATCATGCCTAAAAGCGTAGCCACGCCCTTGCCTCCCCGAAATCCCGCATAGATAGGGAAAATATGCCCTACAACTGCCAAAAGACCGAAAATAAGTTTGTAAAAAACAAGTTTATATAAAAATAGATTGTCATAATGCACAATCTGCCAATCCATAAGAAGCCATGCTAATTCGGTAGCGATAAAGCCTTTTAGAATATCTGCCGACATGACAAGTATGCCCGCTTGTTTGCCCAAGACTCGAAAAGTGTTCGTAGCCCCCGCATTGCCACTCCCATGCTGGCGTACATCAACGCCATGAAACGTTTGCCCGTACCAAACAGCCGTTGGTATGGAGCCGAGCAGATAAGCTACCAAAGCACCTGCTATCACATAAAGCACATCTATTGTCATGTATAATATTAAAGCGATTACACTTTCCTACAAAGTTAAAGTAAGTTTTTGTATTTTCAAAATTTTATATATTATTATTGCTCATGTTAA
>JAYTNK010000633.1:0-14865 GCA_043748375.1 Cytophagales bacterium | reverse complement strand
CCAAAGTAGAAAGTAAAGATAAATTGGGTAAAACTATTCCGCCCAAAGATAAAACCTATTCGCGCCCAAATCCAAAAATTGAACTCGAAATAAGCACACCTAATTATGAAGAATTTGAGGAAGATGACGAACACCCAGAACTTGGCAAAACCCGTACGTCCAAAGGTGTACAAAAGAAAATAGATTTTGAAATAGACGAAGAAAAACTAGAAACCCATGTAGAAGCGAAAATTAACCCGAAAAATATTATAGGAAAAGAAAGTTTTAGCGAAATACCTGACCTACCATACGAAACAGTAAAACCCAAACATACCCTCGAAACGGTAGAGGAGATGCTTGTTTCTATCAAAAAAGAGGACGAAGAAGAGGACGAAGTTATTAAGCCTACATCTATAGACGAGTCGGGCTTGTACGACCCTACGCTCGACCTAAGTAGGTACATGAAGCCCTTGCCTGAACTCCTTGATGAAGCTCCCGTAGGGCGTAGGCAAGTTACAAACGAAGAACTTGAGGCAAATAAAGATAAAATTGTGGAAACACTAAGCAATTACGGCATTGGTATTTCACAAATTAAAGCTACTATTGGACCAACTGTAACCCTTTACGAAATTATCCCAGAAGCAGGTGTGCGCATCTCAAAAATTAAAAACCTTGAAGATGATATTGCCTTAAGTTTAGCTGCATTGGGTATTCGTATCATAGCACCTATCCCTGGCAAAGGAACGATAGGTATAGAAGTCCCCAACAAAAAGCGGGAAATGGTAACGCTTCGCTCTATCCTTGAATCTGATGTTTTTCGAAACACAGAGAAAATATTGCCTGTCATTTTGGGCAAATCTATCACCAATGAAATCGTTATCGCTGACCTTGCCAAGATGCCACACTTGCTTATGGCGGGTGCAACAGGTCAGGGCAAATCGGTGGGATTGAACATTTTCCTTGCCTCCCTTATCTATAAAAAACACCCTGCAGAACTAAAATTCGTACTCATTGACCCTAAAAAGGTAGAACTTACGCTGTTCAATCGCTTGGAAAAGCATTTTCTTGCCAAATTACCAGGAGACGATGAGCCTATCATCACCGACACTACCAAAGTAGTGCATACGCTTACCTCGCTTTGCATGGAAATGGATAACCGCTATTCGCTCCTCAAAGATGCCTCTTGCCGAAATTTGCAAGAGTATAACACCAAATTTCGCCACAGACGCTTAAATACCAAAAAAGGGCATCGATTCCTGCCTTATATTGTATTGGTAATAGATGAATTAGCCGATTTGATGATGGTGGCAGGCAAGGAGGTAGAGCAACCTATTGCGCGATTGGCACAGTTGGCGCGTGCCATAGGCATACACTTGATAGTTGCCACGCAACGCCCTTCAGTGAATGTTATTACGGGTATCATCAAGGCAAACTTTCCTGCACGTTTGTCTTTCAAAGTTACTTCTAAAATTGACTCGCGCACTATTCTTGATGCAGGCGGCGCAGAACAGTTGGTAGGACAGGGCGACTTTTTGTTCTCGATGGGTTCAGATATGATTCGCTTGCAATGCCCCTTCGTGGATACACATGAAGTAGAGCGCGTCTGCGACTTTATTGCAGGACAACAAGCCTATCCAAGTGCTTATGAACTACCCGAATTGCCTACAGATACAGAGTTTTCAGGCGATTTGAATGATGAAAGCGGCGCACGTGATGTGTTGTTTGAAGATGCGGCGAGAATTATTGTATTGCATCAGCAAGGTAGCACGTCTTTGCTTCAGCGAAGGCTCAAGCTCGGCTATAACCGCGCTGGACGTTTGATAGATCAATTGGAAAGAGCAGGCATTGTAGGCTCATTTGAAGGAAGTAAGGCGCGTGAAGTTTTGATACCTGATGAATATGCGCTTGAAAGACTTTTAACTAATTTAGAAAAATAAATGGTGCAACGCTGATTTGTAGAAAATCACAACTAACTTATTCAAAAGTTGCGTGCTTAATCTATGTTTTGCCTATTTTTGAGATAGTTTTTCCTACCAATGCAAGCCACCACGTTTGTGGCTTCTGCCGAAGACAAAAAACCATACTAAAATCAACACAAAAGGCAAGAAATATGCTTTTTGTGTTAGGCTTTGGTTATGAGGTAAAAAAGAGGTGGTTTTGTGCTGATAGCTACACTTTTCTATCCACCTTTCGCTCATCCACAATCCCACTTAAGGCTGTCGGTGTCAAAAAGCACAGTAGCGAAATATGTGTGAAATAAAGACCTTGCCTGCCCTTTTCAAACAACGGCAACGGCACAATAAAAAAACAGTAAAAATCTTACTTACTATTAATCGTTTACCGTTTCATTGCCTTTTTTGCAAATTTCGCACTAAGAGTTATAGAAGTCTTTTATATGATAGTCGTAATTAACGTTTTAGCCTGTTCCGTAACGTCTTTGGCTATGTATAGAATGTCATCTATCCAAGTTTGAATAGTTGCAGGAGATAAGGTAGATTTGATAATTCCTTTATGTGCAAAATCGCCACGCTCTTTGGCAAATGAGGCAAAACGCACCAATAGAATTTCGTTTGGTGTTTTTGAAATAGCTATCTCGCACAACAAGTCATACATACCTTGTGCTGAATTGATACCTTTGTCGCCTCCTACATAATCTTGAAATGAGTCATCTAAAGCATCTATCAGTTTTTTTAAGGACATTTCAAAATTGTTATCAATATGATTAACAAACTCATTTACAGCATCAACTATAACGTTTTTTAAAAATTGTTTGTCAATTTCTGTTGCCTTTGTTTTTTTGCTTATCAAATTTTTTAGAAATGTGTTTATTTTTCTATCTTGCTCATAATACTCTTTACTCTTGGACATAAGCAGAAGCCCAACTTTTTCAAAAAAAAGTTCAAATAGTGCATGAGTGGCTACCACATAAGCATGAATGTGCAACAATTTTCTCTCAGTAGGAGGCGGTGCTTTGTCTTTGTAATAGGTATTAGTATTTGGTAGAGGGCTAACTTCAATGTGTTTGTTTATTTTAAAAGCCACACTGAATTTTTTAATATCACTTTGTAATTTTTTATAAAGGAGGTCAAAATCGTTTGCCATGTAGCTTAATTGTTTGGGAAAGAGTTGTCAATAATTTCCTGAAATTTATCAAACCTGTTATAATAATTTGCATTTGTGCCTAATGTGAATAAATCGGAGAATTTTTTATTACCAAATGCTTCTTTTAGATTTTTTTTGAAACTCTCTTTGCTTTCAACGGTTAATCGTTTTTCATCGAAACCTGCAAAACAAAATAAATGAACTTCAAATAAGGCTTTATTAAATCGTTTATTTTCATGGCTAATGGTTGAAATATCTTTTTTTCCACCAAATACACCTTCTAAAATCTCAATAGCCCGATTTATTTGTGCATAATAGTTTCGTATAGTTGTTTCAAGCGTATCCCAATTTGTATTAAAATGTTTCATAGCATTATCTAAAAACTTGGCAAGGTCGCCTTTATAGGTATCTTTTAGAAATTTGTTAGCAAACACACGAAGTAAATACTCTGTATCGTTCATGCGCTCATCGGGTTCTGTATAGCCCATAACTTCTTGAAAGGGTTGTAATTTATTGGTTATTTCTGCCAAATAATTTGAAAAACCACCTACAAAAGTAGCTTGCCTAATTTCTTGCAAATTCAAAGGGACAGATTTTGTATTAATTCTAAGGAAAATTTCATAAAATACATTTGTACTATCTTCTTTAAAACCATACATTACTGTAACAGGGATAAAGGCATTGTCTAATCTTCGTTTAGACAATGTATCGAAAGTATCATATTTTTTATTTTCAAGACTTTTAAGTATTTTTAAGTTTTTAAGTTTTGCCTCCTTATTTTCTTTCCAATAAGGATGCTCTATGGGCATAAAGAAACCAATTAGCGTTTGCAAACGTTGTTTTCCATCAATAACAACAAACTTTTTCTTTCCAGACGCGCCTCCAAACTCTGCTAATGTAATAGGAGGTATGGGGAAACCCAATATGACAGATTCTATATATTCGCTTCTCATTTCTTCTTTCCAAGCATTTTTTCTTTGAAAAGTTGGGGAAAGTTCGATGTTACCTTGTATAATTTGCTGGCAAATTACCTCAAAAGTCCAATGCACACTCATGCTTAAAACCTGTTCCAAATCTTTTTGTTGGAACTTGATATCGCGTGCCACTTCTTGATTGCTCTCAAAAGTGAGTGCTTCAGTATCTATAAACAAATCATTTTGCGCTTTCATAAAATACAGTTTTTTTTGACAAAGTTAATAACTTTTGGTATCTTTGCAAACAAAAAATAAAAAAGTGGTATGTCTAAGAAAATAAAAAAAGATTTAGAAAATTGCCAAATTTACAACAAAAGCTGTTATGGTTTAGAAGAAATCGAAAACAATAGCATAGACGCACTTATTACAGACCCACCCTATGGCATTTCTGTTTTCAATGAAACATGGGACAAACCTAAAGAAACAGACATTCCAAAGCCTGAATTTTGGGGTGAGTGCCTTCAAAAATTAAAACCAGGAGCCTTTGGTTTAGTTTTTTCGTTTCCACGCGTGATGCATCGTGTCATGTGGCATTTAGAGGAGAAAGGCTTTATAATCAAAGACGTTCTTTTTTGGGTATATTTCAACGGAATGCCTAAAACACGTAATATAGGACTTGAGATAGACAAGGAACTTGGAGTAGAAAGTGAGGTAGTGGGGCATTATAAATACTCACAAGGATACATAAAAAATGGTTCAGATACCTATAAAGTACATGGCAAAAAACCTATTTTACAACCTACGTCTGAGGCAGGCAAGAAATATAATGGAGCAGGTATCAATATCAAACCCTTTTATGAGCCTATTATATTGGTGCAAAAACGCCCTACTGAAGCAACCTTAGTAGAAAATATGCGAAAATACCAAGTAGGCGTTTTGAACTTGGAGGACACACGCATACTTTATCCAGAAGGGGAAGGCAAGGTGGGGCATAACCCCCATCCAAAAGGTCGTGTGGCAGGCAATATCATAACAGATGAAGCATTTGGTCATTCTTATGATAAATATTTTGAGGTACAACCTTCAGCATTAGACCAAAATGTAGAAATGGAATACCAAGAGCTTTATGAAAAAATGTTTTTTGAAGCAAAAGTCCGCCAAAACGCTGAAGATTATAACATACACCCCACCAAAAAACCTGTACGCTTGATGGAACATTTGATAAAATTGCTTACTTGGGAAGGACAAACAGTCTTAGACCCATTTATGGGAAGCGGTTCTACAGGGGTGGCTTGTACAGCACACAATCGCAACTTTATAGGCTATGAGTTGGAAACGCCTTTTTTCGAAATAGCAGAAAAACGCCTCCAAGAAGCAGAAAAACGCCTCCAAGAAGCAGAAAAGAACAGACAAGAACGTTTGGATTTGTAAAGAAATAGTTAAATAACAATTTCTACCATGGCGGGATATTTCAAAAATTGGGTGTAATTTTGTTCTATAGCTACACCTTTCGCTCACCAACAATCTCACGAAAAGGCTGTCGGTGTCAAAAAGTACAGTAGCAAAATATGTTTGAAAATAAAGACCTTGCCTGCCCTTTCCGAACACCAATAACAGCAAAAAATTAGGCTTTGAAACATCTAAATGCGGTTTTAAATTTTTTTAACCATTTTTACTTATACTACTTGGATAAGTCTTTTTTTTAGCTGATATTTGCCCCATATAAATTAAATTTTTGAATTTGTACTTTGCAAAATTACAAAAAAAAATTTTAATAGCCTATAATCCTTTTAAAACAAACTTCTAACATCAAGAACGGCAAAATTTTTAATCCTCTATGCTTGCTATTGTGTGGCTTCGCCGCGACCTCCGCCTTCAAGATAATGCCGCCTTGTATCATGCGTTATGCAGTGGGTACGAGGTATTGCCTTTGTTTATTTTTGACCAAGCCATTTTAGATAATTTGACTGATAAACAAGACAACAGAGTGCTATTTATTCACCAAGCTATAACTAGCATAGCACAAGAATTACACGCCTTGCATAGTACAATATTGGTAAAATATGGACATCCCATCGATATTTTTAAGCAAATTATCCAAGAAAATAAGGTCGCTACGGTTTATACAAATGGTGATTATGAACCATATAGTATAGCTCGCGACAAAATGGTAGGCGAGTTGCTCAAAGAAAACGGCATCGCCTTATATAGCTATAAAGACCAATGTATTTTTGAAAAAGATGAGGTATTAACCGATGCTCAAAAGCCATACAGTGTATTCACTCCTTATAGCAAGAAGTGGAAAGCAAAATTGACCGACTATTTTTTGAAAGCATATCCTACCGAAAAATACTTTGCCAATTTTTACAAAATTACTGAAAGTAGGCAAGCTGAAGAACAAAACAAGATACCCACTTTGTCGAGTATGGGTTTTCAAGATATGCCCTCTTTCAACTTTCCAAGCAAAGAACTGCGCCTTGATATTCTCAAAAATTATACAACCCAACGCAACTTCCCTGCCATAGCAGGTACATCGCGCTTGAGTGTGCATTTGCGCTTTGGCACTATAAGCATACGCGCTTTGGCAAGGGAGGCAAGTACACACAACGAAACATGGCTAAATGAACTAATATGGCGCGACTTCTACATGATGATTCTTTGGCAATTCCCACAGGTAGGCAAGGGGCTGGCTTTTCGTGCCGCTTATGACCGCATAGTTTGGCGAAAAGACGAAGTACAGTTTCATGCTTGGTGTGCAGGCAAGACAGGCTACCCGTTGGTAGATGCTGGAATGCGTGAATTGAACGCGACAGGCTTTATGCACAACCGTGTGCGCATGGTAGTCGCGAGTTTTTTGACAAAGCACTTATTGATAGATTGGCGATGGGGAGAAGCCTATTTTGCCGAAAAACTATTGGATTTTGACCTCTCTGCCAACAACGGCGGTTGGCAATGGGCATCAAGCTCAGGCTGCGATGCTACACCTTATTTTCGAATATTCAACCCACAAGCCCAAGCTGAAAAGTTTGATGCAAAGGGCGTATATATCCGAAAATGGGTGCCTGAATTTGGTGGATTTGACTATGCAAAACCCATAGTGGAACATGTTTTTGCACGAAATAGAGCCTTAGAAGCCTATAAACTCGCACTTACTTCCGCAAACTATCCAAAAAATAGTGATACAGAAATAATAAAATAGTAGAGGCTGTCCGAAAAAGACAGCCTACTTGTAATAGCTTTTTTCTGCCGTTGTTAGTGTCAAAAAGTGTAGTAGCGAAATGTGTGTGAAAATAAAAGCCTTGCCTGCCCTTTTCGAACACCAATAACGGCAAAAAAAAATTGTCAGGCAACCAAAACATTTTAGGAAAGTATCCCTACCAAAATTTCGATCATGAAAGTCCAAATCAACAACCCTTGTCACGAAAAAATGGTGAACATGACCGCCACCGAAAAAGGGCGTTTTTGCGCTGTTTGCCAAAAAGAGGTGATAGACTTCACCAAGTTCACAGATGCAGCACTCAAAGCCTATTTGTTACAGAATAAAGCGGGCAGTTGTGGTACTTTTCGCAAAGACCAACTTGATAGAACCTTGGTGCAAACCGCGCCTACCCGCTCTTTCAAAGCCAGTCGTTGGCTAATGAGTTTTGCGTTGCTTTTGGGAGCTTGTGAGCGAGATAAAGTAGGCAAGACAGCCATAGAAGAGGACAAAAAAACTACAGACTGTAAGAAGCCTATAGAATCAGAAAGCTATGCTACCACTACAGGCGAGGTAGATATGCAAGGCTTGCCTGCTATGCGTGTGCAAGGGTTTGCTATGAGGGGCTATCGCAATCATGCGGAAGGCTGGACAGACATCAAAGTACATATCAAAGGCACAAAATTTTCTTGCCTCACTGACTCAAATGGGCATTTTTCCATACAGACAAGGTTTGCCCAAGATAGTACCTCCAACAAAATAACGTTGATATTTACAGACCAAGAAGGCAAGACTATTGAAATAGAAATGGATAAAAACGACCTCGCCAAAGAAAAAATATTTTATATGGAGTTTGATGAGGAACGTTTGGAGCAACTTCGTAATGGTGCGTATGGCATTATCGACTTTCCTGCAAAAAAACAAAGCATCTGGCAACGAATCAAACAGAGATTTCAAAAAGGCGATATCGCATAAAAGTTCGAGAATCAAATCCTTGCCTGCTTTCTGCCGTTGTGGGCGTTTAGAAAAATTGGGTGTAATTTTGTTCTACAGCTACACTTTTCTACCCGCCTTTCGCTCACCAACAATCCCACAAACGCTGTTGATTGTTGGTGTCAAAAAAAATAAAGACCTTGCCTGCCCTTTTTGAAACACCAACGGCAGAACACAGATACATCAGCTGAAATTATTTGGAAAAATTATTAAACACTTTAATTTTACACATGAATATTTTTGAAAAAAAACTATCTTTGTATTTTAGATTCAAATATTATTTTAAAAAGTGTAGTCGTCTGCATTACATAAAACAAGTAAAGGCTGTATCCAGCAATTATCATTTTAATATGATTTCTTTGCAAGGATTAGAAGAAATAGAAGAAGAATATATACAAGAATTTTTCTTTCATGAGTTTGGCGTTTTTGAGGAATTACAAAAAGATAGCTTTTTCACAGAGGAATATCCAGAGAGGTTGCGCCAAGTTTTTGAACGTTTTCTTACTTCAGGAAAAAAGCATAAGTTATTGAAAATAAGTTTCTTGACATCTTTTTTCCTTTTCTATCCACCCAACAATCCTAATATCATCATCAATTTTTTAATTCTAAAAATATATGAAGAATACGAAATAAAAAAAAGCGTTTATGGGTATGCCTCTATTTTAGTTGAAAAAATCTTGGAAGGTGTAAGAATACGCTATTTTGATAACCCTTTCCTTATCGACAATAGTAGTTTAGATGGAATGGACTTAGCGTTAAAAATAGCTCCAAAAAATGTAAAAAAAGACAGGTTTTATCATGTTGTCAAAATTATAGATTTTTTAGCAGAATTAAAAACGCCTGAGGGTGTACAAAAAATCAAATCATTAAAAGAAAGCGTTTGGTATGACTTACCAATCGTCAAAAAAATGACAGCAGAATTCCTGTTGGAGTTTTCTGTCGTTGTTGATGTTTCGAAAAATGGAGTATAACTTTGTTCTATAGCTACACTTTTCTACCCACCTTTCGCTCACCAACAATCCCGTGCAAACGCTGTTGATTGTTGGTGTCAAAAAAAATAAAGACCTTGCCTGCACTTTTCGAATACCAACAACGGCAGAACAATAACACTGACTTGGGTAGGTAAGCTATTTTTTTGGTGCTAAAAAAAAGGCAGTTTTGTCGTGGTTTTAGGATGGTTTGTTTGCCTACGGCAGGAGGTCTCAGACCTCAAAACCTTTACGTTTAAGTTGAAAACTTAAACGAACATACTTAGATAAACGGGGGGACAACAATACACACTAAAACTCAAACCATTCTTTGATAATGCAGATTTAAATATTGATACCAAAAAAACTAATCATGTTTGGGTTGTGGGTCATAAAGGTGGACATGAAGATGAATATCATGAAATAATTTTAGAGCGTTTGGACGGTGCAACTCACGGTTTAACTCCACACACATCTGAGTACACTGAAGCAGTTAAAGAAGCCCTAAAAACCGCAGGAAAGGAAATAATAAAAGATGGTACTCAAATGAATAAATGGGCAACGGTAAGAAAAGGCAACAAAAAATAACATTAAACCCCACTTTAATTATGTTTAATTTGAATTTATATATTTCTGAAATGAATAGATTAGTTGATAATTCTATTAACGAAGTATTAAGGGGAAATGCCAATTTTCAGTTTTACACAATTTATATTTGGACAGAAGCAGATAATTGTGAAAGCGGAATTGATATTGATGATTTCGCAAATTGTCAAAAAGAGGTTGAACGCCTAAACGAAGCTACTAAAAAAAGGCAAACAGAATATGCTAATCGTTTTGGTGATACATTAGATTTACCTCTGCGTACTAGAAATTACAATGGTATGGGTGCAATAGCGTTTTGTCCCCCTATTCTAAAATTTTGTGATAGTTTGCATAATACAACTCCATCTTTGAGAAAGCAACGCACATCTAAGAAAAATTAGCCCGTCAAGATTCTCCTGCTTCCAAAAACAAGAAGGAGATTTGAACCTTAGATTTATCATTCTTCTTACACCTGATTCAATAATGCCACTGCCACAGAGCCATTTATTTTCTCTAAACTTTTGATAATTCATTCGTGCTATATTTTTCTGAAAATAAGCGAGTTCAGTTTTAATTTTTTTGGAAGTACGCTTCAAATGTGTGCCTATTTTTTCAAGCATTGTTTTGATATTCCCGTCCCAAAGCAGCGTTTTAAGTTCAGTAAATAAACTGCTTTTAATCTCGTCTTTCCCTTTAGGAAGTAGGTCTGTTATTTTTTTAAGGTGTTCAACTGCATGAAAATAATCAATTGTTTCAATAATTTTGTTTTCACTAACGCCTAAATTCAATAGCATATTTTTAGCATTATTCCATATCCACAAAGCCCCATCAGCTATGACTTGTACCTCATTTACTTGACTTATATTCAATGCTTTAAGGTATTGGCCAAGCAACTCAAATAACACATCTTCGGTAAAGGTTGCATCATAAATAGGTAGTTCTTTTTTTACTATTTTTCCTTCTTTGTCAATAATAGTAATGACGAATAACTTTGGTTCTTTCCAAGGCGTTTCAAACTTATGATGGGTGTTTTTTTCATTCAGGTCTTCCTGATATTGACGCGTACGTATTCGCCCCCCATCAGTACTAATGACGACTCGTTTGCCTGCCAAATTATCCTCCTTACTCAACATACTTTCTACTCTTTTGAGTAAGCACTTTTTGGAAACGGCTAAGGACAAACTGCGGATTTGTTCCAAATTATTGCCAATTTGTAAGTCGCTCAAGACCGCTTTGACAATCTCAAAAGAACCACACAATACTGAAAATTTACTCACTTGACTGTAATAACTTGGACTTGCATGGCTGATAACTCCCCAACATTGGAAAGCTAAATAACGACTCGATTTCAAGTTTTTGGGAACTGTTCGGGCATACTGAAGCCTAACTTTGATATACGTTCCTGTCCGTATTTGCAAATTGACATCCCGATTTTGCAGTTTACCCATTCGTTGAAAGGATGCCATAGCAGACATTTTTGACCGAAATTCTTTAGTCTCTATCACAGATTTTATCAGCGTTTCTGCACATTTGTCGTAAACTTCATTCATCACAAATGAATAAAGTGCCTCTTCAAATCCGTGAAAATCGCCTGATAAGAGGAATTTTTTATACTTTTCTTCGTCTATTCCCATATTTTGTACTAAATTTGCCATCAGAGTAAAAGAGTTTGTTTGATTTTTATTTTTGTCAATACAAAGTTAAGCATCTTTTACTCTTTTTCCTATTTTTAGGGGGACAAAACGCTATTGCGCCCCAATGGTATCTACTTTCTCTACTCAAATGTCATTGATAATTTGTCTTTTCCTAAAGATTGGGAATACAATACAGAAGACAATTGTTGGGACGATTTATCTCCAGCAATTAAAACCATTGGTTTATATACCTTTGAAAAAGTGAAACAGTTGAATTGCCATGTAAACTTAGAAGTGATTGTAAATGGTAAAAACGAATGGTATGATTTTACTTGGAAGCTATAGCCCCCAGTTCGTTGAAGTCTGTCTGACTACTTGTAAATCAGTATCTTATTTGAAGTTTACAACTTCAAATAAGTGGTTTGAAACTTGCCTGTTCTGATAGCAACAGTATGCTATACTAAAACCAATACAGAATACAAAAAAATGTTTTTGTCTTGGGAAAGGTTGTAATTTTGTAATGGTTTTAGTGTGGTTGGTTTGTCAAAGGCTTCAGATACTTAGGCATAGGTATCAACGCTCGTATCTTTGCGCCACCTTGCGCCAGTGGGAGAGAGTTTTAAAAATTAGGCTTTGGAAAATATTTTTATGAAACGCTTTTTCTATTTTTTATTTTTAGGGATTTGGAGTATTTTTACCTGTTATCTTTTGGTGGTAAATGTGAAGTTGCATCACTCGCCTACCTTCGCCCAAAGTGCAGGCAAGACCTACAGACAAGATGTTTATTACCAACTCCAACACCTGAAAAAGCGTACGCAACAAGGCGCAGGCAAGGAAATGCAAACGCTTTACCCTGAAGGCTTTTTCTTCATGAATGTTTTGTATGGATTAAGTTGGGCAGATTTGATAGCTAACTTGCCTGAAACCGCGCCTATTTTTAAAGAAGGGCAACAACAAATCGCGCAGGCTATAAGCGAACTCGCCTCCCCTGAAGGACAGCGCATCTTTCCTGCTGATGTGCAACCTACTTTGGGTGCGTTTTACAATGGTTGGCTTGCCTACCTTTTGGGTAAAAAACTTGCTTTAGCGGGCAGGCAAGAAAGTATAGACATTCAACAATTCAAAGATATATGTGAGCGATTGGCTCTTGCCTACCAAAAGCATACTTACCTGCGCTCTTATCAAAATGGCGTTTGGCAAGCTGACAATGTTGTGTGCATAGCAAGTTTAGCACTGCACGATAGACTTTATACACCTCAATATCAGTCGCTTATAAAAAAATGGTTGCAAAATATTTCTAACACTTTAGACAAAGAAGGGCTTTTGCCTCACTCCGCTATAGATGAAACAGGCAAGATACAAGAAAATGCACGCGGTTCTTCTTTAAGTTTAATGTTGTGTTTCTTGCCTGAAATAGATGCAAAACTTGCCCAAAAACAATATGCGTTGTTTCAGCAAAATTTCCTTGCCTACCGTTTTGGATTGCTGGGGGTGTGCGAATACCCTACTTATGATGGGGGAGGCTGGGGCTTGGGAGATATAGATTCGGGACCTGTTTTGTTGGGCATTGGAGGTGTGGGTTCTATAGTGAGCATACGTGCTTGCCTGCAAAATGGGGACGTAGTTGCTTCGCAAAAATTGCGCAATAGTGTAGAGGCTTTTGGTTTTGCTATGACTTGGAACAAGCAAAAATATTATTTGGGAGGCTTTTTAGAAGTGGTTGATGCCTTTACTGCTTGGGTAAATGTAGTCCAACAAAGCCCAGACAAATCCTATACAGATGTAGGGCTTTGGTTTTTTCATTTTCTCTCTTTGGCTTTGTTTGCAATAGGTTGGTGGCTTTTATGGTGGAAAAGAAGGAAGAAAGAAATAATAAATAATATGTCCGCCAAAACATAAATTTGGGCAAAATCGGGAAAAGGTTGTAATTTGTGTTGTTGTTGTTAACGTTTCGGAAGGTGGGTGTAATTTTGTTCTATAGCTACACTTTTCTACCCACTTTTCGCGTACCAACAATCCCACTTAAGGCTGTCATTTGTGGCTGTCGAAAAGTGCAGTAACGGAATTTGTGTGAAATAAAGACCTTGCCTGCCCTTTACGAACACCAATAACGGCAAAAAAATATGGTTCTTCGAAAGTTATTACGGAAACCCGTCTAAGAATAAGCCACGCTGTAAGCGTCTGTTACCGCTTTAGCACTGTGCAAAGCCATAAAAGGGGGTTCTTACAGAATAGCTACGCGAGTGGTTTTAGTAAATCCCGCAATAACTTTTTAAGAACCCAAAATTCTAAAAGCAGGCAAGGTGTAAGCATCACTTTTTTTACAATAAATTGTAACTTGCCTACCCCAAAATTAATCTGTCATCAGGTTAAAAATGCTCATTCCACCCTCATTTAATATCAATGAGTCTAATTTTATAGTTCTTACGTTATTAATGAAAAAATCTCGTTCTATAAAAATCTTACTTTTACTGGGCATTGTAGTTGATATAGGCAGTCCATTAGGCTGATTATATTGCCCCCAATCCAAATACTTTATGAAGCGTTTCTTGTCAAAGCCACAATCACCATAACAAGTAACTTTTAAATAATCCTTATCATTGAAAACAACGGTTTCAGGTATTAGAAAATCAATGCGGGCTTTTCTCTGAATATAGCAATTAGGCAGGTTGTGTATATCTCCCTTTTGTAGGCGATTCAACTTGTATTCATAGCTCATAGAGGTACTGTAACCGCCTTTTCTAACAAAATAACGCCCTGCAAAATCATTATCAAGTTCTACGCTTAATTCAACACACCTATTATTCTTTGATTTTTGTTCTGCGTCTAAAAAAGGGAGTATTAATTCATAGCTACCATCTCGCCTGATATCAGCGATTGCTCTTTCTGTATTTATATCCATGTATAGCTTCACTCTACCCTGCAAAAAGGGTTCTGTACCATCGCCCGTTACCACTTTGCCTCTAATTATAACACAATTATTGGGGCAGGGAGACACTACCTCGGACGTTCTACAAGTAGTCAGAACCGTTGATAAGATGATAAAAATAAAAAGATACTTAAAACTCATGATTGAAATGTGGATAAGGTTGGTTGAATTTTGGCGTATTTGATTGTAGATACGACCGTGTTTCCGCATAAATCTTATAAGAACTAAATAAGTATATGGCAAAAATACAGATATTTTTTGGTATTTATAAAAAATAAATTTTTAGAGGTATTGAAAAAAGGCGCAGGCAAATTGCCCAATCTAAAAATGGATTTTTAAGCACTAAAATACGAAAAAATAAAAACAGCTAAGTCAAAACTTAGCTGTTTGGGTTATAAATACACTTTTTGTACTTCTTCCAGTGCATTGTCGCCATTTTCTATAGCTTGCAAAACGTCAAATACTTTTTTCTGCCTTTTCAGGTATTCTAAAAATGAATGGCAAATTGTAATTTCAACTCAAAATATCAATCATTCATTTTTCGACACCTGAAATAAAAAAGTCT
>JAYTNK010000632.1:0-2854 GCA_043748375.1 Cytophagales bacterium | reverse complement strand
TTTTAAAAACCTTGTGGGTTTAATAAGCTGATAGTAAGTATCTTACAAAGAATAAAATATTTTAGAAAATCTCCCAAAAGCACTTTCCGATGTGTATATCCCAAAAACAAGTTTTTCCTCGCCTATTCGAAAAAAAAGGTGGCAGCTATTAAAACAGCCACACACCTTCTCTTTCTGCATTTGTGATAGGCAAAATCTATAATTTAAATGGGTTGCTCCATTTAATATCCGTATAAACATTTGTGCCTGTCAATGTTTTTAAAAATGCAACAACAGCATCAGCTTCTTGCACACTGACATTAAGTTTTTGCCCAATACCATTGGGCTTGAGTCTAACATCAAGCCTAGTATTGCCAACTGCTGTATTAATAGTGCCATAATGCCCAATAACGGTTTGCAAAGTTGTAAAAATGCCTGTGTGCATCATGGGTGTGTTTGGGTTTCCATTCGCATCTGTCAAGTCCCTCAAGGAAGGAGTTCGCGTATTGTCTATGTCAATGCCTACACCATTAAGTACGGCAATGATGCCATTATTACCTGTATTTGGGTCAATGTCAAATTCAGGAGACTTATGGCAGCCGCCACAACCCAATCCACCGCTTGTCCTGTTGGCGTTAGCATCAAATACGGGCGGGCTTAAATACAAATTCTTGCCTGTATTTTCTTGTGTTGTAAAATTCGGAAAATTTTGGTTATCATTGGCTACTTGCGCTCTTCCCACATCATATTTAGCATCAAAAGATTGTATGCTTCTAATAAATTGAGCCAAACACTCTTGCATTTTCTCCTCTGTGATGGTATTGCCACCATATACAAACTTAAATAGCTCGTTGTAATAAGCTATTCCTTGCAATTTAGCGATTAACGTATTAATATCGCCTCTTCCTGTTTGACCACTGAAGCCCATCTCGGCATGGTCTTGTATAGGTTGTGTGGTTTGTACTTCTAAAGTAGCGGCTCTCTCGTTCCAAAAGAATTTTCTTTCTGCGGCAAATCGTGAGTTTACCAATCTCATGGAATGTCTGCCTGTTAAGCCTCCACTTACTCCTTTGCTTGCTAATTCCGTGTCTCCAAACGCAGCGGCTTGTTTATGACAACTTGCACACGAAACGGTATTGTCGATGCTTAGACTTTTATCATAAAATAAAACTCTGCCCAATGTTGCTTTCGCATTCGTGATGCTGTTAGTGCCTGTATTATCTTTAGTTATATAGGCTGGTTTCGTTTGATTTGCATAATTAGCCAAATTAGCAGGGTCAATAGCTGTGCCGAATGTCAATTTGATAGCCTCATACGGGTCTGTTACAATGACCGTAGCAGATTCTTTTTTTGAACACTGTTGAAATGTTAGTACGGAAGCGGCTAACACAAAAAGGGCGATTATTCTTCTCATTTGGTTGTTTGTTTACCTACTTTTAGACTTGTGAAAATAATGTTGGTTTAAAATAGGCAAGAAAATACTTTCTGCCATTATTGGTCTTTCGGGAAATTAGGTGTAATTTTGTTATGTAGCTATACTTTGCTATCAACAACCTCCACACAAATACTGTCGCTTGTTGGTATCGAAAAGTAGAGTAGAGAAATATGTGTGAAAATAAAAATATTTTTACGATTTTATAACACCAAAAACGGCATAAAAAAGCTCAGAAACGCATAAAAGGCGCAAATTTTCTAGACTAATGAAAAAAATAATCTCTTGGCTCTTGTTTTTTTTCAATGCATGCATTGTTTATTTATTTTATACATCGGGAGTATATAATGTGTGGTTACCCGATGAAACCTCTGTAACAAAAAAAAACTATTTAGAATTTGTGGATTGCCAAGTTCTATTTGGTTATACAATTAATGGGTGTTTTTTTGTATTGTTTTATACAATTTTATCTATACTCTTTAAAAAAGATAAGAAAATGTGCTATGCCTATATACTTTTAATTATTTTAATGATAACTAGAATATTTTATATCCAAATAACTTACCACACTCCCTGCTAATACTTTTCCTGTTGCGCTTAGGTATTGTGATAACTATTAAATAAAAAGATATAATTTTTCCAAGATTTTTGGATTTTAACAAAATTCGGCTACTTTGTGTCGTTGTGGGTGTTTCGGAGAATTGGGCGTGATTTTGTACTGTAACTATACTTTGCTACCCATTTTTCACTCACCCACAACGCAAAGAGAAAAGTGCAGTAACGAAATGTGTAAAAATAGAAAGGTTTTCTGTACTTTTCGAAATACCAAAAACGGTATAAAAACTTTTTTTGATTTTTTTTTAGATTTACAACCGTAAATAGATCCGCAACCAAGAAAATATCATACTTTATATTTGTCCCAAACCTTTGCGGTGCAAAAGGAAGCAAGTGTTACTTCGTGTAGTGAGTTGATGAATGTGTTGAGTTTTATCCTCCGCATGCACCACTTTGTTTGCGTAATTTAGCGAAATCTTGGATGCCAAGTGAATAAGGATGTTTTTACATAGTGCAAAGTTATGTAATTTTATTAAAATTTTTTCTTTGGTCAAAAAGTTGTTTTCATAATAACAATATCCCCCAATTTGTCTGTTTGAAGTTCCCCATTTTTGTATGCGCCCCAAGAACTATTGGCTACATAATAAAAAATATTGCCTACCAAAACGCCCAAAGTAGGTTCTTCAAAAAGTGAGTTATTAGCTTCAATTACCTTAAAATCAACGATTTCTGTTTGTGTTTTGTTGAGTTTGAACTGAATAACGCGCTTAGGTTCTATGCCATTTTGAATAGCTATCAGCGAATTATTGAAAAAATACAAACCATCTGTGCCTTTTGCAGAAACAGTAGCAGGTATTTTCACAGGCAAGATGTTTTGGGTGGGCAAGT
>JAYTNK010000631.1:0-4338 GCA_043748375.1 Cytophagales bacterium | reverse complement strand
AGCCTGTCGCGCGCGCTAAGCGATTGCAGTCTCCTTCAATAAAGTTGTCAAAACTATAAAATTTATTAAGCGCGGTTGCATATTGCGCTTTCTGCATTTCGTATATTTCGCGAGGAAGTAATTCTTGGTTTTGATTATTTTGGTTGTTTTTATTGTTGTAATTGTTGTAATTATTATAGTTGCTATTATTGTTATTGTAGTTGTTGTAATTATTTTGTCCGTTATTATAGTTGTTTTTTTGAAAATTATTGTTTTGTCCGTTGTAATTATTTTGTTTGAAAATTTTATTTGGAGCAATATCTTCGGCTTTTGGCGTTTCAATAGGAGGACTACTATCAACAATAAAGTATTCTAACTTGCCTTCCAACCCGATGGCAATATCAATAGACCTCCGCATGAGTTTGATAAAATTAGCCTCTAAATATTCGTAAAAAAAATGGCTTGGTACTTGAATAACCAACACATTACCCTCAAAACTATGTGGGACTATGGGTTCAAACCAAGTCATAAAGGCTTCTGGCGTAGTATTTTCTCTGATAGTACGGAGGCAGTTCTCCCATACCATGTAGCAATCTGGTCCTTGTTCAATCATTCCGTTTGTCATAACTTGTGTTTTTTTTACGCGAGTTTTCTTTTTGAGTAGCAAATTAGCTGTTTTGTCCTCTGTGAGTGGGTATCTGTTACTCAAAAAGAAAACTCGCTTTTTTACTATAAGGGTAACTGCAAAGATAGTACTTATTTTTTGATAAATTGTAAAAACGAAAACCTCTTTCACAAATTTTGTACCATGCACGAAGCCCAATTATGGGTTATTTGTATAGTGATTTGCTATAGTAAAATCGTTTGTATCCTGCGACATTATTATGGCGTATTTCGTAAAGTTGGTAGTTATTTTTTTCATAAAATAAGGGAGCTTGAAATTCAAAAGTATCTACAAATATATTATTAAAATGTTTTTTTTGTGCAACATCTTCAAATGCAGCCAATAAACGACTTCCTAAACCTTGCTTCCTGTGTGCTTCGTCAATCCATAAATGTTCAATATAGAGGTTCGATTCTTCCGTGTTACTGCCTACTATTCCGCCTAAGATTGTTTCATCTGCGTCTTTTACGACAAGATTTATACCTTTGAATAAAACACTGTCAATAACTAAAAAATGATATTCCATACTATAAAAGTTGTTTTTGCACTATAAAAATTCTTTTTTATAATATAAAATTCGTCTAAAATTTGTAGGCAAGGAGCTTGCCTGCTACTTGAGAAGCGGTTTTTTGTTCGATATACTCACAAGCCATAATCCCAAAAACACCAATAAACCATTGACTATCAATATCTCGAAGCCAAATTGATAACCATTAAACAACACAGGAGCGTTCACAGCAAGGCGATAACCCACAAAAGGTGCAATTAAACATACTAACGGTACAAGTGAATCGCGCACTTGCCTACGCATAGACAGCCCAAACGCAAATAAGCCTAATAAAGGACTATAGGTGTAACTTGCCACACTAAATAAACTTTGTAATACATTTCCTTGCGGATATGCTTCTTGTACTTGCCTGAAAATAAGCATTGTAATGACCAACAAAACTGAAAAGCCAATATGTGTATAACGCACTAAACGTTTGCGGACTGCCTCTGTTTTTTTATTTGCCTCCAAAAAGTCGATGCAAAACGAAGTGGTTAGGCTAGCAAGCGCAGAGTCAGCACTTGCATACGTAGATGCAATAATGCCCAACAAAAAAGCCACGCCCGCCACTGTTCCAAAGTGTTGAAAGGCTAATGTGGGATATAGCATGTCGGTTTTGGCAGGCAAGGTAATGTTTTTGCTACTTGCATACATATACAACAAAGCCCCCAAACTCAAGAACAACAAATTGATGACCACCAAAATAATGGTAAACCAAAACATATTTTTTTGAGCTTCGCCAATGTTTTTACAAGTAAGATTTTTTTGCATCAGGTCTTGGTCAAGTCCCGTCATTACAATCGTAATAAACACACCCGCCAAAAATTGTTTCCAAAAAAATTTGCTATCTTGTACGCTATCCCAAAAGAAAACTTGACTATAAGCACTTTCACTAATAGCCGAAGCCATACTAAACCATGTGAAGTTTAATTCATTTTTTACTAAATAAATGCTTACTACCACCGCCGAAAGTAAGAAGAATGTTTGCAGGGTATCTGTCCAAATAATAGTTTTGATGCCTCCCTGAAAAGTATAAACCCAAATCAAAAAGATAGTAACAACTGATGTTACCCAAAACGGCACGCCCCACGCTTCAAAAACAACTAATTGTAAGACACTTGCCGCTAAAAATACGCGTAAACCTGCTCCTATGGTGCGCGAAAGTAAGAAAAAAAAAGCACCTGTTTTATAACTCCAAAAGCCAAACCGTTGCAAAAGGTATTCGTAAATAGAGATTAAATTCAATCTATAATACAAAGGCAATAAAATAGTGGCTACTACTATATAGCCTACTGCATAGCCTAATACCATTTGAAAGTATGAAAATTGATTTTTTAGTACAGCACCTGGTACAGAAATAAATGTAACACCTGAAATAGATGCGCCTATCATACCAAATGCTACCAAATACCACGAAGATTGTTTGTGGGCTATAAAAAAATCGTTCGTATCTGCTCCTTGGCTTGTACGCCAAGAAATAAAAATCAAAATACTAAAATAGATAAATAAAATAGAAAGTATAAAAAAGGGCGACATATTTTCAATAAGGTAGGGTTAATGAGGGCAAAATAGCCTTCTTTATCTAAGTTCTTTTCTATCAAACCACCTTCTGGCAGTTTTGGCAGGCAAGCTAATAAGCCATGCCCCAACCGTTTCATTGTCTATCACGATAGGCGTGGCAAAATACACAAATTCAGCATTTTTACTCATTTTAACTACCGTTTCTTGACTTGCCTGCGACTTCTTAAAAGCAGTTAAAAGTTCGCTTATTTCTGTATCTAAAGTGTTTTTTGTAGCAAAACTATATCCCTGCATACTGCATTGATATTGTTGCGTAATAGAATCAACGGCAGGCAAGGACTCAAGTTTGTCAAAGTCTTGGATTTTTTTAAGCGTACTGTCTGCCAAAGCTCGTTTAACTTGCCTATACAAGTTTTTTTGGGCTACAAAAGTCCACGCGACACCTTTGCGTTTTACCCATTCGAGCAAATCCTTTTGGTTAATGCGTTGTGGTTTGCGATCACGAATAGCTTGCGATATACGTTTGTTATCGATGGCACGATCTTCAGGCTCATCGCAAGACAGCAGAAAAAGGGCAGTAAAAATGATTGGTAAAAATATTTTATGGCTACACATAAGGCGTGCAAGTTACTTATTTTTCTGCATAACTCAAAAAGCGTTATCGAACTGTTAAAAAAAAAAGAAAACCGAGTTAAATAATTATGCAATGCGTATATTTGCAGTATGAGAAAGGATAAGTTTATTTTAATCATAGCAGTTTCTGCGCTATCCTTGTTTGGCTTGGTTGTCATGCAAATTAATTGGATTTTGCAGGCGGCACAGTTACGCGAAGACCAACTCAAACACCGCATTACGCTTGCGTCTTATCGAATAGGCAATAAACTCAGATCGGACTCATTAGCCATAACGGAACTAAAACAAACCCTGCAAGATAAGCAAAGTAATGCAAATTGTATTATGGATGCCTTGAAATGCAGAAACCGTGTAGATTCTATTGTGCGAAACGAATTTTCCTACCATCATATTACACTGCCTTATTGTTTTGAGATATTGGACAAGAACGCTAAAGGCTATGTTTCGCCTTGTAGTGTACCAAATAGCGAAAATACGCATAGTATTTGTATCGATCACTTGTTAGACAAGCCTAAAAAAGCAGAAATTAGGCTTACTTTTTCTGATAAACAGTCTTATATATATGCACAAATGGGCTTAATGCTTATAGGTTCGTGTCTATTGATAGTATGTGTCATCACTTGTCTTGCTATAACACTCTATACTATGTGGAAGCAAAAAAAGGTTTCAGAGATGACAAGCGACTTTATTAGTAATATGACGCATGAATTAAAAACACCTATTGCTACGATTTCATTAGCCAGCAATATGCTCAAGCGAGAGCAAATAGTTCATAATCCCGTTAAAATAACGCATTATGCAAGTGTTATTCATGAAGAAAATGAGAAATTACAAAACCAAGTGGAACACGTATTGCGGATAGCACGCTTAGAAAAGGGCGACTTTAAACTCCAAAAATGCCTAATTAATGTGCATGACCTTATTCAAGATGCCATTAACACTATCGACTTGCAAGTGCGTGTGAAAGGCGGGCATATTCGTTGTTACCTCAATG
>JAYTNK010000630.1:0-2280 GCA_043748375.1 Cytophagales bacterium | reverse complement strand
TGGACTTAACCTATCAGGCACGCGAAACAAAATTCAAAAATGTGCTTTCGTTAGTTCCCAATATGTTCAATGAAACTTTTAACAAGCTGAAAACAGACGGAAAGTTTGATTTTAACGGCATGGTGAAAGGTTTGTACGCCTACAATGGAAAGAAAATGCCTGCGTTCAAACTTGATTTGAATGTGCAAGATGGTATGTTTCAATATCCGAATTTGCCCTTGCCTGTTAGCAAAGTAAATTGTAACTTGAGCATAGACAATAAAAATGGTGTTATTGACCAAACAAGCATCAACCTCAAAAAACTAACGCTTAACTTAGGCTCAAATCCTATAGAGGCGCGCGCAAAAATTGATGGTTTGACAAATATGGGCGTAGATGCTGCTGCAAAAGCGCAAATAAATATAGCCGAAATGACCAAAATTTTCCCTATCACAGGCACAGTGCTGAAAGGAGAATATAAACTTGACGCGGTAGCAAAAGGCACATATAATGCTGTAAAAGGCACCTTGCCTACCATAAAGGCTGATATGCGCCTATCGAATGGATACATAAAAAGCACACAGTATCCTGAAGCATTGGAGGCATTGAGTTTTATTGCCAACGTAAAAAATGCCACAGGCAAGATTAATGACACTTATCTAAAATTGGAAGACTTTAATATGATTTTGGACAAAGAAGCTTTTAATGCTAAAGGCTTTGTTCAAAATCTTGATGATGCTGAATATAACTTTAAAGTAAAAGGAGGTGTCGACCTTGCCAAAATTATGAAAGTATTCCCGATTGAAAAAACGGAAATGCGTGGAAATGTCAAAATGGATATAACCACCGAAGGAAAGGCTTCGTATGTTACCAAAGGCGAATATGCCAAGCTCAAAACAGCTGGCTTTGTGAAAATGACCGACTTTTTCTATAAACACACAGAATATTTACCCCAAACCTTTAAAATAACGGCTACAAATACTACTTTTAGCCCCCAAAATATAACCCTTGAAAGTATGCAAGGGTTCGTAGGCAAGAGCGATTTTAACGTTACAGGCAAGTTAAGCAACTATCTTGAGTACGTGTTTGCACCTGATGCCATCCTCAAGGGCAACTTAATTTTCAACTCTAAACGTTTTGACGGCAACGAGTGGATGCCTGCACCTACGCAGACTACACTGCCCGAAACCGTAGGCAAGACCGCTACAACCGCCATACCCGCACCTGTGCCTACCACAACCACAAGTTACATCATGCCTATTCCTGAAAACATAGATTTTAACATAGCCGCTACATTAAACGAAGTGCTATTTGATAAATTTAAAATGACGAATGCGAAAGGTATCGCCACAGTGCGCGAAGGCATTTTTCGAGTAGATGATGTAACCTTTGATATGTTGGGAGGTGGCTTTAAAACAGCTATTGTTTATAATCCCAAAGACATACTTCACCCAAAGTTCTCGTTTGATTTTGGCATTAATAACCTCCTGCTCAAAAACTTCTCAGAGGCGTTTTTGACCGAAGGTAAGTCTGCCAAAATTGCCCAAAATGTGGTAGGCAAGTTCAATTCATTGTTCAAAATAAAGGGCGAACTCGACCAACAAATGATGCCCAAATATGATAAAAACATGAGCGGCGTATTCAACATGGACTTATTAGAAGTCGTAGCCCAAAATATGCCTGTAGCCAGCATTTTAAGTAATTTTATCAATACTGACGAACTCAAAAAAATAAGCCTCAAAGATGTATTGGTGCGTGCCGAAATAAAAAATGGCAAAGTTGAGTACAAACCTTTTGATGTGATAGTAAATGACTACAAAGTAAACGTAAGCGGTGAAAACTCTATTATGGGCGACCTTAACTTTTTGCTGAAAACTGAACTGCCCTCTGAAAAACTTACTCTTGTAGGCAAGGGCGCAGTAGCAGGTGTATTAGGAAAATTAGTAGATACAGATAAAATCAAACTTAATATCAAAGTAGGTGGCACTTACACAAACCCTAAAACAAGCCTTGTGGGAGCTGATGGCAAGGAAGCAGGAGGTATAAAAGATATCATAAAGGATAAAGTAAAAGAAAAATTAGACGACAAAAAGAAAGAGGTGAAAGATAAAGTTAAAGATAAGGTGAAAGATAAATTGGCAGAAGATGTTACGCCTAAAATAGAAGCTATCCTCAAAGAGGCTCGCGAAAGAACCGATAACCTAAAAGCCGAAGCCAAAAAACGAGCAGAGGAAATCCGCCAAAAAGCTGATGAAAACTACCAAAAAGCCCTCGAAGAAGCCTATCAACGTGCATACAACG
>JAYTNK010000629.1:0-17581 GCA_043748375.1 Cytophagales bacterium | reverse complement strand
TTCGTTGGTTCAAAACTGTAGTGAGTTATTGGCAGAGTGAGGGCGTAGATAATGTTTTGGGAGGCGATTTATATAAATCTTATCCTACCTATACGGGTGGATTTACACAAGCAAGGAGAGAATTGCTTATCTTTCGGTTCAGCAAAGAATGGAAATTAGCTGAAAATATTTATGTAGTAGCACGTCTTGAACCTTATTATGACGTAGTAAACAAGCGTTTAGAACAAGTGCAAATGCTCATGATTAGTTTTCGCCCTTCTTTTTCATTGGGAAAGATACAAAAATATTAAAGATATTCTTATTTTTTCCACTGTTCGGTCATTTTTTCAAATTCCCATTGCAAAAAAGCTATTTTCTTTTGCGCCTCTTCTCGTTCTTGAGCGAGTTGGTTTTCTATCTTGGCAAGTTTTGCCTCCATTTTTTGCCTCATAGCACGTTCACGCTCTTTTTCAGTACGTTCCTCTTCGAGAGCAACCTGCTGACTTTTGAGAAGCGATTGAGCAAGTTCTTTTTCAGTGCGTTCTTCTTCGAGAGCGGCTTCCTGACTTTTGAGAAGCGATTGAGCGTTGATGCGTATTTCTCTTTCATCGTCATAACGATTGAATTTATCGCCTGTTAAGGTACGCATTACAAGGTCGCCATCCTCTATCGTGAACGTTACACACGCCAACGCGCTGGTTTGGGTAGGCAAGTCGAGGGTTCGCATCAGCAAACCACCAATGCGCGTATAAAACTCTAACGATAGTTTGTTATTTTTCGTGTGGATAACCAAATATTCATATACGCCTTCCTCTTTGTAAAAATTATAGCGTTTGAATTGGTCGTTCTTGTCTTGGTAGTTAGAAGGTGACATTATTTCGATCACGAACATTTGCATACGAAAGTCCTTGTTTGACATCTCGGTGCCGTGTTTTTTAAGCCACGCTTCCCGCAATAACTTCTCTTCTTTTTTGGCATTGAATGAACCGCGTTCTTCCGTAGGCAAGGCATTGCTTACAAACAACACATCAGGCGCAAGTACTTCCGCTTGTTTCAAAGGCACATTTCGTAAGTCCTTATCTTGGATTTCGATAGTGCGGTGCATAAAAAGGTCTGAGGCAACAAAACCGTTCTCGACATGAACCAAGCACGCCTGCAACACCGCCCGTATATAATTTATCAATAAGTCTTGCGTACTATTTTGTCCCATAATATCATTGTCATTTTCTTCAGGGTAATACAAAGTGTCCCACGCTTCCTGTAGCCAATCCCATTCAGAGGGAGGCGGCGCAGGAGGTGTGTACGCAAGACGCGGATAGTCAGGGAAAAGCTCAAGTTGAATGACCATACACAAAGATAGGTAAATTATTCGTAATATTTTATGCTTTTCAGGTTTTTAATAACGGCTTGATAACTTATAGCAAACTCATTATTCATTAAAAACTTTAAAAACAGGTAACGCTTTGTTTTGAAAATCGTAAAAAGCTTGATTTTCCCAGCTCGAACCTTCTTGTGATTGATTGCCTTTGAAAGCTACCCACTCTGCCCCCCAATAGCAAAATCCTTTGGCTTTGGATGCTTGGGCTATCTTTTTTATTTGAGCAAGGTATTCTTTCTGCCCTGTAGGTGTGGCAGGGTAGGCAAGGAGTAATTGATTATCACTTCCTACTATATTGTTTGTATAGTCATTCCACCCCAACGTAAAAGCATAAGAGGTTTCTGCTATTAAGACTTCTTTTTTATAGGTTAGATTCAAATCTGTAAGCGTACGCCCTAACTCGGTTAAATCTTTGCCATGCCAAAGTGGATAATAAGACACACCAATATAATCGTAGTCTAAAGTTATTACCTTATCGTAAAACCAATTCGCACCACTCGCAATGCCTGCATAATGCAACATTATTTTGCTATTAGGAGAATGGTCGCGTACAGCTTTGATGCCTGAGCGTAGCAACGATTTAAAATCATCTTCTTGACTAATACTGCCCATTTGCAACAAAAGGCCGCTATTAATTTCATTTCCAATTTGGATAATATCGGGCTTCATAGCCGTTACAATCTTTTGTGTGTACTGGTAAACGCTGTCTTTTAAGATAGGCAAAGACAGGTTTTCCCAAACTTTTGGTATAGTTTGATGGGCAGGGTCTGCCCACGTATCGGAGTAATGCACGGTAAGCCAAACTTTCATTTGTTTAGCCTTTATGCGTTGCACAAATGCGTTTACTTCCTCAAAACCCGCGTGAGCCGTGATAGGATTTTTCCATAAACGCAGTCTGATTGTATTGCAACCTGCCTGTTTTAGCGTAGTAAGCATATCTTCAGGCTTGCCTGCCTCATTATAAAAAATAGTGCCAAGGCTTTCTATTTCAGGCAAAGACGATATATCTACAGCTTTGATAAAATCAGTTGCAACCACCACAAGTGGTTCATCAGGAGATATAATCACGTGGTTACAAGCAAGCAATAAACAAAACGGAATTATATAAATTTTTTTTAGGTACATACTAAATAGCCATTTTTATTGCAAACATAATGCTTTTTTGTATTTATTCAAATAAATGGTTCTTAGAAAATTATAGCCTTTTATTCAGTAATTTCGCAATAACTTTCTAAGAACCAAACAAATTTAAGCGAGTTTTTGAGTACCAGATGCCACACAAAAAGAGAACACGCAAATTTAAGCATTGCGGGGTATTTATGCCTTTGCAAGTATTTAGAAAAGTAACTGATTCTACTACTTATTTTTTTTGACACGCACAACCTGATATAATAATTGGCAAATAGAAATACGGCTAAAAAGCCTTTGAAATAACAAAAGCGAGCCAAAGTTTGGCTTTTTTTTGTTTTTTGTATATCTTTGCCAAAAAGGACTCGAAATTATGCGCACAACCCGCTTTATATCGCTCTTCATGTGGTTTTTAATGGTATTTGCCCTACCACTTGCTGCCCAAAATACCTTAGAAAAATTTGGTAAAAACCGCGTACAATACAAGAAATTTAACTGGCGTAACCTTAGCACCCAAAATTTTGATGTCTATTATTATGACAACGGGGCAAGATTAGGACAGTTTGCTGTACGTTATTTGGAAACTGAATTTAATAATATTACAGACGTTATAGGTTATACACCTCAATTCAAAACCAAGATTTTCTTGTTTAATTCTATCAGCGACCTTCAACAAAGCAATGTAGGATTAGAAGATTTGAAAGCCATTATTGGTGGTCAGACAGATTTTTTTAAGTCGCAAGTCGAGATTCCGTTTACAGGAAACGAAGTAGATTTTAAAAAAGAACTGCGGCGAGGTGTTGCCCAAATGCTTATTCGCGAAATGATGTTTGGCGGAAGTTTGAAGGATATGATTCAGAACTCGTATCTTGGCAAATTCAGCGAATGGTTTTTGCTGGGTGCTGCTGCTTATGTAGCCGAAGGGTGGAGTTTAGAAATGGACGAACACCTCCGCGACCTTATTCAACATAAGAAACTTCGTAAACCGAACCTCTTGAATGGGCGCGATGCCATATTGGTGGGGCAATCTATTTGGAATTATATAGCCGAAAAACATGGGAAAGCTAATATCTCACAAATTCTGAACTATGCGCGTATTTTGCGCAAAGAGCGTAATAGTATCTCAAGCACGCTTGGTGTGCGTTATTTGCGGTTTATACGCGAATGGGAAGCCTATTATGGACTAATGGCGCAAGAGGTAAACGAGCATTTTCAAGACTTGCCTGCCCAAGCCACTGTACTGCGCAAAAATAGATTTACCCACAAATGGTACAACGAAATTAAAGCCAACCCTGCAGGCACTTGGGTTGCCTATTCTGAAAATAGGGGAGGCAAGTTTAAAGTAGTATTGCAAAATATCCAAACTAAAAAAAGAAAAGTAATACTAAGGAGAGGCTATCTTGCCTTGAACCAACGCTATGATGAAGACTTGCCTACCCTCTCTTGGCGCGATAACGGACAACTTGGCGTGATGTATGTGCGCAAAGGCGAAACACAACTATCGGTTTTTGATATGCGCGGCAAACGAAAATATGAACAAACTTGGTTCTATTTTAATCATGTAACAGGCTTTGACTTCTCTGATGATGGAAAAATGATTGTGGTGAGTGCCGACAGAAAAGGGCAACACGACTTCAAAACAGGTCAGAACGACCTTTATTTATATAATACAGAGGACAAAGCTAACACGCTCCAGCAAGTTACAGATGATTGGTATGATGATATAAACCCCGTTTTTTTGCCTAATTCAAAGACGGCAGTCGCGTTCAGTTCCAACCGCCTGAATGATACGATTTCATTGGGCTTGCTCCAAGATAGAGGCAACTATCAAACAGATGTACATAATTTTGATATATTTATTTACAATTCTGCCAAATCTAAAAAAGTCTTAGACCGCCTTACCGATAGCCCCACGCGAGACATCTTGCCTATTTTCCAAAATGCAAACACGCTTTTATATTTGAGCGAGGAAACAGGCATCAGACAACTGAAAAAACTTGACCTCACCACCCAAAAAACACAAAACCTTACCTCGTACAGGCAAGGCTTGCGCTCGTTTGATTATGTAAGCGCAGGGCAAGGTATCGCTTACACCATGAGTAAAAAAGGAAAAGTGCGTCCTTTCTATGAAGCTAATTTTAACTTTAACCAAGATAAAATTAACGATTTTCAGACTTTTCGCCACCGCCTCTTGCGCGAACGCAATGTATTCAGCCAAAACAAACAGCCTAAAAAGAATACCATAGAAGGTTTTACAGATACTACGAAAAAACAAAACCAAGTCAAAGAAATTTACGGTATAGACGAAGTAGATACTGATAATTATGAATTTAATACTAATGTATTGAAAGAGAAGATAAAAAACCCTGATAATGCAATACCTTCCAATACGCTCAACCCACAAGACCGACTTCTCGCAGAGGCAAAAAAAGCCAAACAACAAGACTTAAAAGTGGTAGGCCCTTATGATTATAGCAACCGATTTCGTACTGAAAACGCTACCACTTCAGCCACTGTTGATCCTATTCGAAATTTAGGTTTATTGATGAGCATTGTTACCTCTGATTTATTGGAAAACCATAAATTTAGAGGCGGATTGGTGATGTACGCCGATTTTAAAAGCAACGACTTTTATGGTGAATATCAGTATTTAGCCAAACGTTACGACCTTGCCTTCCGTTATGACCGCAAAGGCATTCATATCAGCAATGAAGATGATGCCCAACGCTATATTAGCAACCGCGCAGCCGCAACCCTGAGTTATCCTTTAACCAATGTAGCAAGAGTAAGTCTTTCGCCATTTTACCAAAACACAGTATTTGACCAATCATTCTCCAAATTTGGCATCATCAATGCCCAACCAAACAGGGTACATTACGGGGGAGGCAAGTTCGAATATGTGTATGACAACACCATTATCAATGGGCAAAATATGATGAGTGGCACTCGCGCCAAATTCGTTTGGGAAGAATATAGAGGGCTTTTTACAAACGATGGTTTTAAACAACAACGGGGCATTTTTGGTTTAACAGCCTCCAAGATGAGTTTTCGCAAAATTACATTTGATGCACGTCATTATCAACCATTGCATCGCGACTTAGTGTTAGCCTTACGGATTACAGGAGGTACGTTTGCTGGTGGTGCGGCTAAAAACTTCTTATTAGGAGGAATGGATAACTGGCTCTTCAATCAAACTGATGGGGAAACAAGAGTGGATAACCCGTTGGCGACAGCTGTAGATTTTGATAATAGCAATTTACTATTCACAGAGTTTGTTACCAATTTGAGGGGTTACAAATACAATAAAATGACGGGTAATAGTTTCTTTTTAGCCAATGCTGAACTTCGCTTCCCCATCTTCAAATATCTTTTTGGACAACGTGTGAATAGCAATTTCTTGAAAAACTTCCAAATAGTTGGCTTTTACGATATTGGCTCAGCATGGACTGCCGTAAGTCCTTTCGAAAGCAGGAATGCCCCCACACGAAGAGTAGAATCTGGGCCTTCGTTTACCGCTTTTGTAAATGATTTCAAAAGTCCTTGGCTCGTTGGTTACGGCTTAGGAATTCGCACTGTTTTATTGGGCTACTATCTAAAACTTGATGTCGCATTGGCAGTAGAAGATTATATTCCGAGCGAAGCCCCCAAAGCTTACCTCACTTTTGGATATGATTTTTAGTTTGTTTTTTGAACGAGGTCTATCAACCATTGGCAACGTTCAAAAACAAGTTATCCTGTTTTAATATTGTTTTCCGCATTTCTATAGCATACCTCTTTAAGTTGCACACCTGAAAGCTACAGTATCTCAGGTTATTAAATTTTTATTACTAAGAAAGTTATGGTGGGAATATGTTTTTGGCTATCCAAAAACATATTCCCACCATTTTGGTGTATTTAAGAAAAACAGGCATTACGCTTGACACTGATAGTTTTTGTAAATAACTATCGACAGCCTTATGTTTTTACTACTGCACACGCTCTACTTTTCCCACATCAGAATACCGTAATAAACCTACATCTAACATACTTTGCATGGCTTCGGCTAAGGTTTCTTGCGCAGTTTGGGGGAAATATGCTTGTAATTCAGGCAATGAAAGCGTATTTTCTGCTAATATGCCCAATAGCTGTTCGGTTATGTCGGGGGCAACTTGAGAGCGTTGCCTGCGGACACAAATATCGCATACCTCGCAAGGTGTATAGCTAATTTCCCCAAAATATTCTTGTAAAAGCTGTGTTCTGCATCTTTGTTTTTGTTGGCTGAAGGCTTCCACACTTGCTAAACGCTCAAGGTCGCGCTGTTTGCGCTTTTCGAGGCGTTCAAGGTCTATAGGCAAGCTGGCACTATCGTAACGCGGTGTTAGGTATATGATTTGAGGCTTATCTTTTTGAACTTGATAAGTTATGATGTCTAATTCGTGCAGACGCGCTAATTGTTTGCGGACGCTATCTATGGTAATTTTTAGGTGCTTTGCTAAATCGTTTTCCGATATTCGGACAGACTGCGTTTGTGCCTCCGAGCCGTACAAGCGTGTCAGTGTAGTAATAATAGGCTCTGCGCCTTTATTTTTTAATTGAAATTCGTATAAATTTTTATAGGTTAGTTTGAATTGTATTTTAGAAGGCTGTTGATAGGCTTCATTAAAGTCAATTAAACCCTCGTCTGCCAATCGTTTCAGCGCGTAATATGTACCCAAACCTCTAAGATTAAATTTTTGTTGAAAAGTAGTTAAGTCAAAGTCATATTGTGCAAACTCGCCTGCCCCTATGGGTACTTGCAAATAATTGGCAAGGGCTTGATAAACGTTCCGCATTACTTCTGCGGTGGGGTAGGCTTGTTCTATGCGTCTTTTCATTTCAAAAAGATCGCGTTCTGTGTATAAGGCGACTGCGTACGCCTTCTGCTCATCGCGCCCTGCTCTTCCTGCCTCTTGATAGTAGGCTTCAAGACTTTCGGGTAGCTCCCAATGCACAACGAGGCGCACATCAGGTTTATCGATACCCATACCAAAGGCATTGGTAGAAACAATTACGCGGGTTTTATTTTGTATCCATGCATCTTGTTTGGCAGAGCGCGTGCCTGCTGAAAGACCTGCATGGTAATAATCGGCAGAAATTAGATTGTTTTGAAGGTATTGTGCGATTTGCTGGGTTTTATTTCGACTCCTCACATATACCACTGCCGAGCCGTTTAGCCGTTTCAATGCCTGCAAAAGATGTAAACCTTTATTTTCAGAATGTAGAACCGTGTAGGAAAGATTGGGGCGTGCAAAACTTTTTTGGAATACTTGACTGCCTGTGCGGAAGGCAAGGCTTTCTTGTATATTTTTTTGCACTTGTGTAGTTGCCGTAGCCGTAAGCGCGATAATAGGTACATCAGGAATGGTTTCGCGGAACGTTGCAATCTCTAAATAAGGGGGGCGAAAATCATAGCCCCATTGTGAGATACAATGCGCCTCATCTATAGCCAACAAACTGATGTTCATACGTTTAGCTCGTTCTTTAAACAATTCGGTCTGAAGTCTTTCAGGCGAAACATATAAGAATTTTGCCTTTCCGCTTACGCATTCATCAAGTACTTTGTCTATTTGTCTAAAATCCATACCCGAAAAGACAGCATTGGCGAAAATTCCGCGCCGCAATAATTGCTCCACTTGGTCTTTCATTAAGGCTATCAAAGGCGAAACCACGATGCAAAGCCCCTCAAATGCCATAGCAGGTACTTGAAAACAAACAGACTTGCCTCCCCCTGTAGGCAAGAGCGCGAGTGTGTCCTTGCCTGCTAATACCGCTTGAATAATCTCCGCCTGTAGTGGTCTAAATTGTTTATAGCCCCAATATGTTTGAAGGATAGCCTCAATATCTATATCTTGCATAAATTATCCAAATAAAACTTATACGTAAGTTTTTGTAGCCAATAAATAAAATTTATTTTACAGTTGTCCATATCGTTAGACTTGAAAAGCTGTAAAGAAGCCTATAAGTATTTTTGCAAAGTAATATGCATAGCTTGTTGCATACTGTGTGCTTCCTTACGGGCGTGTTCGGCAAAGTCCTTGCCTGCGCCTGCATACAAAATACTACGGGACGCATTGACCAACAGCCCCACATTTTTATTCATGCCATATTGAGCTACTTCTTCTAAACTACCTCCTTGCGCGCCTACTCCAGGCACTAACAAAAAGTGTTCAGGCACAATAGCGCGAATTTTTTGCAAGTGCGCGGCTTTTGTTGCCCCCACCACATACATCATTTGGGCAGGTGTTGCCCATTCTTTAGAGGTTTGAAGCACTTGTTCATATAATGAAACCGTTTCGTTTGGCTTGCCTACAGGCAAGGTTTGAAAATTTTGCGCACTTTCATTCGAGGTAAGAGCAAGCAAAATAACCCATTTGTTAGGATATTTTAAGAAGGGCATCACTGAATCGCTACCCATATAAGGCGCAACTGTAATAGCATCAAAGTTCATTTTTTCAAAAAAGGCTTGTGCATATTGCGTTACAGTATTGCCAATATCGCCTCGCTTGGCATCAGCTATAGTAAGTTTATGGTCAGGAATAAGCTTTAATGTTTCTTCCATGACTTGCCAGCCCGCCGCACCTTGTGCTTCATAAAAAGCCGTATTAAGTTTATAAGAAACCGCATAATCGGCAGTTGCTTCTATAATTTGTTGATTAAAGATTAACATGCCTTCAGGCGTGGCAGGCAAGTGGGCAGGCAAGCGCGTTATATCAGTGTCCAAACCTACACATAGGTAGGATTGTAGGCGCAAAATTTCGGCAGTAAGCATACTGCAAAGATAGATAAAAGAATAGGGTAAACGCATTAAAATTAAAGTACCCAATATTATTTTAAATGAGCTAAAATTACAAAATTATTATATTGGGGTTGTTTAGTTGGATTTTTCGGCAGTAAAAAATTCAACTAAACAACCCCAATAATAATCAGTATTACATTTTGTTTTTAGCAAATTCAAATAGATTTCTTGTGAAAGCCTATCCCCTTGTTTAGTGTACTCACCAAATAAAGAGATAGACGTTTTTGGACTACTTTTAGACTTTCGCAAGAAGGCTAAAACCTATCGCATCAAATTCACCCAGCCTTTGAATAATTGCACGCGTTTAGCCTCATCGATTGTAACGAACTCTACTTTAGCTTCATAATAATAAGTCGTGGCAGGCAAGTCTTGCCCTTGTTGATTTTTGCCATCCCAATTCACTTCTATATCATTATCGCCTCTATACACCAGCCCTCCCCATCGATTATAGACGCTAAACGTTACTTTTTCCACAAATTGTGGCGTAGGGCAAGCGCGAAATGTATCATTTTTGCCATCGCCTGTTGGTGTGAATACATTAGGCAGTTGGAAATATAAACAATTATCTTGGCAGACAATGTTACTTGCAGCACTTTCGTTGTTGTTTTGGTCAACTGCTGTAACATAATAACAGCCTGCTTGCGAAAGAATCCCTGGTCGAATAGTAGGCAAGTCGGTATGTACATAAAATGTATCTACGTAAGGTTGTGGAAAACTTGTCGGACTAAGCAAAACAAACGTTTCCTTGCCTGCCGCCTTGAAGTAAAGTTTATAGTAGGCGATAAAATCTTGACACTTGTTTCCACTCTTAACGGGTTGCCAAAAAAGAGAATTCTTAGGCGTAATAGGAACTGTAGGCGTGGAACAATCGTTTTTTATAGAGGCGCATTTAAGGCTATCTATATTTAGTATAGGCGGAGGAGGAGGCGTGTTATCTAAAGGAGAGGCAAAGGCTTGTTGCGAGTCGTTGCGCAATAACGCGACAGGCTCAGGAATATCAATATTGCTATATGAGCCTTTAGTTTTCACGTAATACCCATAAACTTTGAGTGGGTCAAGGCATATATTGCCAAAAGTGCCATCATCTATAAATTTACGTTGTCCAACCAATACTTGTCCTATTTTGAGATAAGCCGATTTAAGCTGTCCCTCTTCGCCTCTATATATTTCGTGTAAGAAATTTTGGTTAGTCCAAGTTGTATTATAATCCCATGTCAGTATGATGCTGTTCAAAGCAGGTGTGGCTGTAATTTGCACTGAAGAGGTAGAGTCCGAATCTAACATTCTTGCCTGCGTAACCAAGCCCGCTGAAGTGTACCATGCCACTCGATAAAGATATGGTTTTGCTTTGGTATCCAACCCTGTATCCGTAAAGTCAAAATTGATTTGACCGCCTGTGGCATCATTAACTGTATGAATAAGTGTGAAGGTATTGCTTGAAAAGCCTTCAGCACGATATAATTCATACTTATAAGGTGGCAAAAATTGGGTGTTGAAAGTAGCAAGTGGCAACGTGGGTTTTGGGCGAAGCCAGCTTACCTCCATTTCTGCGGTAGGCGAGGTTGTATTCGTAGATTTTACGGAGGCTTTTGTAAGAATAGGGGTCAAAATCGGAATAGAAGCACAAACTTCTATAGAGGCTTGGCTTTCGCCACCACGTGATTCAGGATACTTTACAGTAATAATATAACTATAGCTTAATCCTGCTTTCAAAGGTCCATTATCTATAAAACTCTCTGTATTTAAGTTTTGCTTGCCGATTTGGGTATAGCCTACCTGAGATGGGTTTTGAATACACGGTACTGTGCCAGAACAGCCTTCGCGCCTCCAAACGACATATTCCATTTTATCGAATTGAGCAGCCGTAAAAGTGGGGCAGAGTGTTTTATAATTACCCCATGCCAAATTCATTTTTTTTCCATTTGGTAAAGCAGTTACATTTTGAACGGGCGTACCTTTAACGGTTATCAGCATGGATTGAATATCACTTAAAATAACACCACGAGCAGGCGGTCCATCTTCTACTTTGAATATAACAATATAAGGCTGTCGTTGCACGTGTTCGGCACGTGTATCCCAGCGAAAAACACCTCTGGCAGGCGAGGTTTGTATAGGGGCAAAAGTGAAAGTTGCTTTTTCTATAAATCCTGTATAGACTTGTTGTAAAGGCGATGAGCTAATATACAGATTGTCTTTAGGCGGTGGCGTTATATCGGGGTCAGTGGCTATAATATCACGTTGAATAATATTAGCGGTAGTTAGTACATTATCATCGGCTACTATACAAACGTCTTCTACCACTAGTTTAGGTCGTTTATTATTGCAATCCAATACAATGATTTGCATATCGCGGGTGGTTTGTCCTATTTTTACACCAAATCGCCATTCTTCCACTACAAATGCTATATTATAAGTGCCTGCTTTGAAAGGGGCGTTCCAAATGAGGTCTCCTGTGATAGCATTTATTTTGAAAGTAGCAGGAGCTGTGCCACCTTCTACAGTACCCCCATGAGTATTTTCAGGTGAGCTATAAGAGGTTACATTTTCGATACGCCCTTTTTTTGGAGTAACAAGTTTAAATACAAGGCTATCGCCATCTGTGTCATACGCACCAGGGTTATGCGAAAAACTCTGCCCTACGCAGGCGCGATCTATAGGTGGCACACTCAAAATAGGAGAAGTATTCAAGCCAAACGAGGGATTTATATCAATAATTACATTGATAGAGAAAGGTACGTTTACTGAGCCTGGTATATTTTGTACGCCTGCCTGTCTATTTTGCTCAGTAAACGAAATAATATAGATGCCAGGACCTGGGAATGTGTGGCAAAAACTTGTGCAACTCCCTCCTGGCACGAAACCATAATAGCCGACTGAGGTAGCATTGCCCAAAGGTGTTTTTTTACACCTGTCTATGCGTCCAAATGGCGTATTATCGCCAAAATCTATGTCCAAGAAAGGGCTATCTGCCCCCGAGTCATCATCTGTATAGAGCGTTACACGAAAGCAATACGTAAGCGTTCCTGTGCGTATAGCGGTTATGTCACCAGCCCTAATGTGGGAGGCGAAAGTGGGCAAATAAAGTCCAAAAAAGACTAAGATGGCGAGAAATATTTTTTTTAAGCGCATTTTATATTATTTTTGCAAAAAAGTAATGCTGGAAGCTGGTTGGCAAATCGAGATGTAACAACCCGTTATTAAGATGGGATGCAACAAGTTTGCGTTATTAGCGTTCAAATATACGTATAAGTAATTGAAAATTCTAAAAAGATAACGATTTTGGTACACCGTTGGTTTAATTTTTTATTTGGCATTTGGGGCGCATTTTGTTTTTTCGTTCCTTTCTTATTGTTTTTGCCATTTTTACACTTATTTGCGGCACGTGCCAAGTGGCATGGTTATGCGTCTAAGTTAAATTTTTTTTGGGCGCGTTTATTCTTTTGGTTTAGTTTTTTACCACACACGGTGGTAGGCAAGGCGCAAATTCAAAAGGGTAAAGCGTGTGTATATTGTGTAAATCATTCGTCTTGGTTAGATATTGTGGCTATGGGTTTGGTAGCCAAGGGGGATTATAAGTTCATGGGTAAGGCATCTCTTTCAAAAATCCCTTTGTTTGGAACAATGTTTTCAAAGTTACATATTATGGTGAACAGAGAGAGCAAAATAAGTGCTTTTCGTGCTTTTTTACAAGCTAAAGAAGCGCTTAGGCAAGGTCAAAGTATTATTATTTTTCCTGAAGCGGGTATTAAAGGTGAGCCTCCTTGCCTACAGTCGTTCAAAGATGGAGCGTTTCGGCTGGCAGTGGAAGCCCAAGTACCGCTTATTCCTATTACTTTATTGGATAACTGGAAAATAGTAGATAAACAGTTTCAAACCGCTTGGCATCCTGCCAAAGCCATCGTACACGCACCCATATCAACCGAAGGGCTAACTGCCAAAGATGTAGAAGCCTTGCAACAGCAAGCGTTTATGATTATGGATAATGCTTTGCGCACCCACTACCCTACCTATTACAAAGCTGAAATACTCGCTCCACTTGAAGTGCCAACCACAAATTAAAAAATACTTGTACTATATTTATAATAAAAATAATAGGCTATGTCACTATAATTGTACTGCTTGCCTGTGTATCGCAGTCCGTGTGGAAACGCAATAACTTTACTCCAACGCAAAATCTCGCCTGCCGTCTTATCGAAGCCACGATTGTAAGCGGCAGCTAAGAACCTAACTTTTTCTTCTGTTCCAATAAGTTGTGAAGGAAATTTATGCGCAATAATGGCGTAAAAAGCACGCAAATAACGTAATTGCCACTTCAGCGTTTTTATACGGGTGATACGTTTTTGGCGTATGTCGTATTCCAACTCTTCACTATACTGCCACACGTCTGTAAATCCCGACAGTCTATTATCTTTCAAATACAGCTCTATATTTTCAATAAAAGAAGGCTTCATTTGAAAAATACCTATAGAGAAGTCGGCGTATTTTGTGCCAAACCTAACATATAATGTTTCTATCGTAGCTGTTTCAAACATATTGCTCAATTCAGAGTAGCGCACCATTTCGGGAAAAGCGATAGCCGCTATAACGCGCACCTCGCCTACCTCTTTGCCAAATTCTTGCATGAACAAAGTTTTATTTTGTTTCATAAAGTCTATAGCTTCATAAAAATCAGTGGGATAGCTTTTTTCATATTCTTGTGGCGTTTTTCCTTGCGCACCAAGTAAAACGGGCAGGCAAGTCAAGCAAAAAAAGAAGGAGATGATTTTCATGTAGCTGTTTTTACGCAAGTATAACGAAATTCGTAAAAACTACATATCTTTGTAGAAAAAAAATTGCATGAACTATTGGGCAAGTCTAAGCATCGAATATGCTAACCAAAAATCATATCTTGATGATTTATTCCAAGTCTATCCTACTATCCCTGAAGGCATTAGGCAAATTGACCTCGAAAAATGGGAGAATGTCCAAAGTGCTTTTGAAAACAAGCACAATGAGTTACTTATTACTGAACTTTTAAAACTAAATCTATTCCCCATAAAAGATAGTTATATTGGTTTTTTAAGGCTTGATAAAGATGCCATAAAAAGGAATCCTTCTACTATAGACCGTATTTGTGGCATACTTTACCAAATGGGTTTAGACAATTTATTTGAAAAATGCAGTGAACCAAAAGAAACCAATAGACAAATCGGACCTTTATTTAAGCGATGGATAGATAAAAAGTCCTTAGGAATAATGCCCGTCAAATTAGAGGAATTTATGCAGTCAGAAAAAAATGCAATTCTTGATGGCAATGATAAAGAGTTATTAGCATTTGCAAAAATACATTTTGGCTATACAAAACCTAAAGGATTAGATATTATTGCACGATTCAATAAAAAGTATGTTTTGGGAGAAGCTAAATTTATTACTTCAAAAGGTGGCAATCAAGATAAATCATTTACCGATGTAATAACTACCTTAAATGCATCTTTCCAAAATGTAACCTGCATAGGCATTATTGATGGCATTCCTTGGATAAATGGTAAAAGTAATTACTATCAAGAAATAACCAACCAATATAAACATTACGACATTATGAGTGCTTTAGTTTTGCGCGATTTTTTGTACCAACTATAAAAACTAAAATAACATGAATATACCTTATCTATCTAAAGTAAATTTTGAAGAAATATATACACAAATTCCTGATTGTGAGTTTGTTAAATCCAATACAACCATAAGTCCTAATAAACTTATTTGTGGCGAAAATACCCTTGCCCTTAAAAAACTTATTACTACTTATGATTTGGCAGGCAAGATTGATTTAGTGTACATAGATCCACCGTTTGCCACCAATAATACCTTTACTTTTTCACCCGAAAGAACTAGTACGATAAGCCACAGCAAACATGATAAAATAGCCTACACAGATACTTTGAAAGGAACAGATTTTTTAGATTTCTTGCGTATAAGATTAAGGTTGCTTCATACACTTTTATCTGAGGAAGGCTCTATTTATTTACATATCGATTATAAAATAGGTCATTATGTAAAGATTTTAATGGATGATATTTTTGGCATAAATAACTTTAGGAATGATATTACTCGTATAAAATGTAATCCAAAAAATTTTGCCCGAAAAGGATATGGTAATATCAAAGACATGATTTTATTTTATACTAAAAGTGATAAAATGATTTGGAATGAACCAAAAACACCTTATACTGAAGAAGATAAGACAAAGCTATTCCCCAAAATAGAAAAAAATGGTAGGCGATATACGACTATTCCTCTACACGCACCAAGCGAAACCCTACATGGTAAAACAGCACAAGCCTTTAAGGGTATATTACCTCCCAAAGGCAGGCATTGGCGTACAAATGTAGCCACTTTAGAAGTTTGGGACTCGGAAGGACTTATAGAGTGGTCAGAAAAAGGTAATCCACGCAAAAAATTATATTTTGATGAGCAGGTAGGCAAACGGGTACAAGATATTTGGGATATGAAAGACCCTCCTTACCCTGTTTACCCCACAGAAAAAAACGCTGATATTTTGAACTTAATTCTCAAGACCTCCTCAAATGCAGGCAATTACGTGTTAGATTGTTTTTGTGGCTCAGGAACAACCTTAAGAGCCGCGCACACCTTAGGGCGCAATTGGATAGGAATCGACCAATCAGCACAAGCCATACAAGTAAGTACTGAAAAATTAGATGGCTTAACAAGCGATATGTTTACCCCAAAACCTTGTTATGAATTATTGGCTTGTCCTAAAATAATGTAGCAAATATTCTTTTTTTTGTCATAAATTCAAATTTACGCGTTATTTTTGCGCCACATCTTCGCCTTCATCTATGCTGACCGATTTGTATATCAAAAATTATGTCTTAATTGAGGCATTACACCTTGAACCCCACAAAGGGCTAAACATTATCACGGGAGAAACTGGCGCAGGCAAGTCTATCATGATGGGGGCTATAGGGCTACTTATGGGCAATCGTGCCGATGTGCGTGTGCTTTCGAATGATGCGGAAAAGTGTATCATTGAGGGGACATTCCGTATGGAAGATTTTCACTTAGAGGCACTATTTAAAGAATTAGATTTGGATTATATAGAGCCTGTTTCATTGAGGCGCGAAATAGCTCCTTCTGGCAAATCAAGGGCGTTTGTAAATGACACACCCGTAAATTTGGAGAACCTCAAGAAAATTGCGCAATACCTTATCGACATACATTCTCAACACGATAACTTGCTGTTGGGCAATCAATTGTTCCAACTAAAAGTAGTAGATGCGTATGCGAATAATGCACTCGCCATTGAAGCCTATCAACTTGCCTACAAAACCTATCAAAAGTCTAAAAATAGCTATAATAGCTTGAAAAAAGAATATGCAAGTTCACAAAAAGAATATGATTACAATCTATTTCTCTTTGAAGAGTTGAACAAAGCAAACTTTCAACCGCGCGAGCAAGAGGAGCTTGAAAGCGAAATACAGTTATTAGAGGGTGCTGAAGATATTAAAACTAAACTTAGTTTGGTAGCAGAAGTGCTTTCGCGTGCCGAGACAGCTGTAAATGACCAAATACGCCTTGCCTGCCAAAGCCTAAATAGCATTTCAAGTTTTTCGCCTATCTTTGCTAGTCTTGCAGAACGTTTGGAGAGTGCGCGTATTGAACTCAAGGATATAGCCCAAGAAACAGAATACGAAGAAGAAAAAATAGAATACAATCCTGTCCGATTAGAGGAAGTACAACAAAGACTTAGTTTAATTTACAACTTGCAAAAGAAACATCAGTTATCTTCTCTTGCCGAATTATTGGCATTGCAGGCTAAACTTGACGATAAAGTACGTAAGGTTGAAAATTTTGACGAAGAGCTACAACGCTTAAAAAAAGCATTAGAGAAAGCACTAGAAAATTTATTGCAAGAAGGGGAAATATTAGCACAAACACGCTTTGCAGTCTTAGAAGCGGTAGAAATAGAAGTGAAAGGGTTACTCAGCGATTTGGGTATGCCCAACGCTATCCTAAAAATTACCCAAACTCGCCTACCCGAACCTACCCCCGAAGGCTTAGAATTATTAAACTTTTTGTTTAGTGCGAATAAAGGCATTGCCCCTCAAGAAATAAGCAAAGTGGCTTCAGGAGGCGAGTTCTCAAGATTGATGCTGGCTATTAAGTATATTTTGGCAGGCAAGACCGCCTTGCCTACCCTTATTTTTGATGAAATAGATACGGGTATTTCAGGCGAAATAGCCCTCAAGATGGGCAAAATGTTTCAAGTAATGGCGCAAAAACAC
>JAYTNK010000628.1:0-6218 GCA_043748375.1 Cytophagales bacterium | reverse complement strand
AAGGATTTTTGCCATGCCAAAGCCTACATCTACGAAGATAAAAAACATAAAAACAACAGCTTCTATGTTTTAGGCAGTTCCAACTTTACTGAAGCAGGGCTGGGTGTAAATGCCAACTACCGAAATATTGAACTCAACGAAGTACAAACAGGCACTACCAATGCAGGTTTTGCCCACATGATTAAATGGTTTGATAACCTTTGGCATGACAAAGCTATACAAGACCATGTAGAAATCATAGATGAGCAAGGCGAAAAGCAAAAAATATTATTCAAAGAGCATATCATAGCCATTATAGAAAAAATTCGAAAAGAATATTCGCCTGAACAAATTTATTACAAAATCTTGCTTGAGCTATTCAAAGGCGATGTATTGGATATGAATATCTTTTTAGGCAAGCAAACCAAAAAGCTCGAAGATACGTTTCTTTGGCGCGAAAAATTGTACGACTTCCAAAAAAAAGGGGTGCTAAGTTTGCTTTACAAAATCCAAAAATATAACGGGGCTATTTTAGCAGATGCTGTAGGCTTAGGGAAAACATGGCAGGCATTGGCTGTCATGAAGTTCTTTGAGCTTGAAGGCTATGAAATCGTGCTAATTTGCCCCAAAAAACTTAAACAGAACTGGCAAAAATATCTCAAAAACCAATACTCTGTCTTGGAAGAGGACGAACTCGATTTTCACATCTTGCATCATACAGATTTGAATAAAGACAGACTAACAAACCTCAATCAAACAGATTATATCAAGTTCTTTCAACGGAAACACAAAATACTGCTTGTTATAGATGAAAGCCATAACCTGCGCAATAATGCCTCGCAACGATACAAAAGTTTAGTAGATGACTTACTCAGTACACAAAAAGAGGTAAAAACCCTGCTTCTTTCAGCCACACCTATCAACAACTCTATCAATGATGTGCGCAACCAATTTGCACTCATAGTAAGAGGTAGAAACGATGGCTTTAAAGAAGATGAGGCGTTGCAAGTACCAAGCTTGGAAGCTTTATTCAAACAAGCACAAACTCAAATCAAAAAGTGGCAAGACCTTGATGCAGGCGAGAAAAACATCACAACGTTAGTCCAAAACTTGCCCCAAGCTTTTTTCGCGCTTACAGACGCGCTCATCGTAGCACGTACCCGAAAAATGATAGCTAAACAACAAAAAGGGCTTGAATTCCCTGATAAACTGCCTACACAAAATATTTATACAGAGCCAAAAGGTTTCGGCAACCTGAGTACTATAGAAGACGTATTGAACGCCTTAAATTTTGATTTGTATGCCTATCGGACGGCTGAATTTACAAACATAGATTGGGAAAAAGAAAAGGTAATCAATAACGAAAAACAGCGACAAGGTTTCCTTGTCAAAATGATGTATATTCTCCTCATCAAACGCCTTGAATCAAGCTGGTATGCCTTCTTAAAAACAAGCCAAAACATACTCGCACACCACGAAAAAGCCCTGAAAACTGTCAATGCCTACATAGAAGGCAAAAAAATACAAGAAGAAACTTTGCAAGACATCGCAGACACAGATACCCAAGATGCTGACCAAAAAGAGGAAATGGCTGACTTCGAAAACCTGACCATAGGCAAGAAAAGACCTATCAAAATCTCTGAAATTACCAAAATTAAAGATTTTAAAGAGGTACTACTCAAAGATGTAAATAAGATTGAAATACTGGTTACACAACTGCGTAAATTTGAAACAGCTTTTAATGAAGGCAAGGCAAAAGACTTAAAATTAGAAAAACTCATCAAAATCATACAAGAAAAACAGCAACAACCCAACCCCAAAGTACTTATTTTTACTGCCTATTCTGATACAGCTACCTATTTATTTGAGCAACTCCAAAAAAGAGGCTTCACAAACATGGGTATGGTTACAGGAAGCACGACCAACTCCACAGACGGCTATAACAAAGCTAATTTTGAGCCGCTATTAGAACGTTTTGCCCCCTTTACCAAGCTATACAGAGAAAAAGAATGGAAAGATACTTACCATAAATGGGGCGTAGAAACGCCCGCAAGCTACGAGGCATGGCAAGCTATCATAGCCCAAAAAGACGCTAAAACACACCAACAACTCCAAAACCCCATACACATACTCATAGCTACAGACTGCCTCTCCGAAGGGCAAAACTTGCAAGACTGCGACCTCGTAGTGAATTATGACATTCATTGGAATCCTGTGCGCCTCATTCAACGTTTTGGGAGGATAGACCGTATAGGCTCGCCTAATGCGCAAATAAAAGACATCAACTTTTGGATTGGAAACGAATACGAAGACTTTTTGAAACTGCAAAAAAGAGTGGAAGAACGATTGCAAATGATGGCACTCACAGGCGCAGAAGTAAACTTCATATCAGATGAGGAAGCGCAAATGCTCCAAAAGATTGCAGATGATAAAACCTCTTGGGACGACATAGAAAGCGAATCTAAAAATCTATCTCTTACCGACCTTTCGCTGGAGCAGTTCAGGCAAGACTTACAAGCCTATTTTGACAAATTCAGGCAAGAACTCGAAGGCATACCACACGGCGTATTCTCTGGTTTCAAAATTCGCACGGACTTGCCTACCCTGAAAAATGCCATAGGCAAAAAAGGTATAGTGGCTTTATTGAGATACCAAAAAGATGGCACACTACACCTCTTGCATATCAACGAAAACGGAGAAACTTCCATCCAAAACCACCTCCATGTCTTAGATATTTTGCGCCAACACAAAGACGAAAAACGATACGTGCCACAAGATATTGACAAAGGAAAAATAAATACCCTCCAACAATATGCTGACCTCATGAAAGCATGGATAACCAAACAGGCAAAACAAACAGACGCAGAAACAGGCAAGGAAACCGCAGGCAATCAAGCCCAACTCGCCCTTGATGCGCTGGCAGGCAAGAAAGGTACTATCAGCCAAAAAGACACGCAAAAAGCCACCGAAAACACAAACGAAAAATACCAGCCCGAAAATTTTGACCTCCTTGTTTGGGAACTCCTTTCATAGTTACGAATTTTGAATTACGAGTTACGCAGTAACTAAAAACTCATTCGCAACTCACAACTCGTAACTAAAAAAAATAATTCGTAACTCAAAACTCGTAACTAAAAGTAACTCTTAACTCACAACTAAAGAATGACACTTAAGCACTTCCAAACTCTTGACCTCCACACCGCCACACGCACTTTTTTCATCAATGAATTGCAAATCCCTTTGCAAGAAAGTGCTACACACTTGCCTTTCAAACCTTTGCAGGTATTCAAAGAAAGATACAAAACCGACAAAGAACACTATACTAAAATACAAGATGTGTTTATGGTAGGGCTTGTGTCTGAAGAAGCCTTTAAAAATAGTAAACAAACTTTCGACTTGGCACAAATAGACAAATATTCTGATGGCATGATGCTTTTTGCTATTGACTTTGGGAATTATTTGCCTAAACGTGCCGAAATAGCAGAACTTACCCGCGACCTCAATATCCTATACAACAACTTCCCTGTAATATTGATTTGCAAGTATCAACATTTGTTAGCTTTGGCGACTACAGAGCGTGGCGACTACAAACAAGCAGGGCGCGAAGGCGAAAAAGTAGGCAAGGTTACACTCCTCAAAGATATTGATGTGCGTGATGGATATACACACAAAGGACACCTTGAAATATTGAATATGCTATGCACCAAAACACAAGCGTTGAAAGGCGACTTGTTCAAAAACAATTCTTTTGAAGAGTTTTACTTGATGTTTTTCAATACCTTCAATATCAGCGTATTAAATTATCTTTTTTACAAAAAATTGATTGTATGGTTTGAAGAGGCTATTCAAACCATTCGCTTGCCTTCCGAATCGCCTAAGTCTGAAAAACATAAGAATTTTACTATCCGATTGATTGCCCGCTTCATTTTTACTTGGTTCTTGAAAGAATTAGGCGTGGTAAAACCTGAACTTTTGCACGCCTACGACAACAAAGGACAGAAAAACCATTGGCTCGTGCCTAACAAAAAAAATGCTTCAGATTATTACAAATTCGTATTACAAAATCTCTTTTTCAATATTTTCAACAAACCACAAACAGACAGACAAAATGCCCTCCAGCACTTTGACCTCTATGCAGGTTTTGCAGAAATAGAAACGCTGAAAGAACTCCTCGCCTTTTCCCCTTTCTTGAATGGTGGATTGTTTGATGAACATACAGACGACCAAGTAACGCGCGGTACTGCCTCGCCTGCCTTCGAAGTGCCTGACACGCTCTTTTTGAGTGAGGAAGGATTGAATCATTTGTTGGCACAATACAAATTCTCACCTTATGAAAATACGGCTGAGATAGAGGAACTTGTTATAGAGCCTGAAATGCTGGGGCGCATTTTTGAAAATTTATTGGCGGAACTTTCAGAAGATACCCAAGTTTCGGCGCGCAAAAACATAGGCGCGTTCTATACACCACGCCCTGTGGTAGCGTATATGTGCCGAAATGTTTTGCAAAGACATTTGGGCTTGCCTGCCACCCCCGAAAATGCAGAAGCCATTGTAAAAAAACTGCTCTATGAAACCAAAGTTCTCGACCCCGCTTGTGGCTCTGGTGCATATCCTATGGGTATGCTCGAAGAAATGATGCACGTATTGGATAAGGTGGACGAAGATGGTACGTTTTGGTTTGCAGAAATCATAGCCACTGAAGACAATGTTTTCAGAAAGCACATCTCGGAAATGTTTAAAGCAAAGCAAATCCGCTACATCAAAAAACTGGGGCTTATCCGAAATTGCCTCTATGGAGTGGACATCAACGAATACGCCATCGAGATAACTAAATTGCGCTGTTGGCTCGCGCTTATCATTGAGCAAACCATCGATTTGCAAAAGCCCAATTTTAACATTACGCCTTTGCCCAATCTTGAATTCAAATTCTATAAAAAGAACTCACTGCTTCGTAAATTGGGCGACAAAAACCTCAACGAACTCGTATTAAATAACCTTGCCTCCCAAGACTTACAAGACCTTATCAAACTCGAAAACGATTTTTTCCTTGCCCCTTCTGATAAACAACAAACCAAAGAAATTATCAAAGACCGTATATATAAAGCCATTGACACCCCTGTTTTGCAACGTATCACACAACTCGAAAACGAATTGAATAGCATCAGAAAAGGCAAAAACTCCCTCATATACAACAACATAAATGACCCAAAAGAGCTTAAAAAATTAGAGAAACAAGAAAATACAGCCACCAAAGAAGTTACAAGACAATACCTTTTTCGAAAAGAAGTAAAAGACTATTTTATAGAATGTATCCTCTTTCCTGCTGTGTTCAATAAGCAGGCAGGCAAGCAAGGATTCGACATCGTGATAGGCAATCCCCCGTATGTAAATACCAAATTCATTAGCAAAATGGGGCTGACTGACGTGCTGAAAGACGAATACGGCTTCTGTGATGACCTATACAACCATTTTACGTTCAGAGGCATAGAACTGCTGACCAAAGGAGGGCTACTGAGCTATATTACTTCCGACACGTTCCTCACTATCCAAAGCAAGCAAAATATGCGTACACTCTTTTTGGGGCTTGATGAGCGCAAAGAATATGCTTGTAGCCTCCTCGAAATAGTCAATACGCCTAAAGCCTTTGCCGCTATGGTGGATACGGCTATTTTTACACTCCAAAAAAACTTGCCTGCCCCCGAACACCAAACCACCTATATCGACATTCGCTTCCCTACAGCAGAGGCACTCGGCATATTGCCACACGAGTTTGAAAGCCTCAACCGCTCTTCAGATAATAACGCGGGCTGGGAAAAAGTGCTATACAAAACCTTCCGCGCCCTCTCGCATGAGCCTGCTTTTCTCAAAAGCCACACCTGCGATGGCATAGACATAGCGCGCGACCAATACAACAAGTTAGAAAAGTACCGCTTCGAGCTAAAACTCTACCTCAGTTCATTGAACCAAGTGCTATTCGCGCCTAATGCGTGGAATAGCCATGTATTCGACAAAGTGATGAAGCCCGTCTTTCCTATCTACCAAAAATGGTGGGGCAAAATAGAAACATCAGGCAAAATAGAACAAAACAGACTAGAAATAGAAAAATATACACAAAGCCTCAAAGCAGGAGATTGGACAATGTTAGGTATTATCACAGATGGAGGAGTTGGGCTACAAGTAGGCGATAATGGCTCTTTTGTAGGTTGTTTGGCAGGTACAAAAACAGCCAATAAAATAGC
>JAYTNK010000627.1:0-3421 GCA_043748375.1 Cytophagales bacterium | reverse complement strand
ATTGGCATTTTTTATTGAGGAATATACATGGGTAGATGTTTTGAAAAAAACATTTGAAAAACCTGTAGAAGTGGTCAAAGATGCTTTTTTTACGCCCTTGCCTACACCTGATGATGAACGTAATTTTATACATGCTATTTTAGAACACAATATTTTTGGGGTAGATTTGAATCCTGATAGCGTACAAATAACCAAACTTTCGCTTTGGCTACGCACTGCCCAGCATAGAAAAAGATTGAATAATTTAAATGATAATATTAAGTGTGGCAATTCTTTGATTGATGATAAAAGTATTACAGATAAAGCTTTTGAATGGGAAAAGGAGTTTCCAACTGTATTTAACAACGGAGGCAAGTTTACGCTTGTGATAGGCAATCCGCCCTACGTAAGACAAGAAATTATAGAAGATTGGCAAAAAACGTACTTTGAAAAATATAAAAATGTGCATAGTAAAGTAGCAGATTTGTATATTTATTTTTACGCAAAAGGTTTGGATTTGTTACAACCTGAAGGTATGCTTGCCTACATTACGCCTAATAAATGGTTTAAGACTAAATACGGCGAAGGCTTGCGTAAGTTATTAAGACCGCTTGAGGTGCAACAAATTGTGGATTTTTTTGAAAATCGTGTGTTTGAAGATGCCAGCACTGAACCGCAAATTATTGTATTGAAGAACAAAATTTCTAACCAAGACTTTGATTATTTTCCTATCACAGAGGAGTTGGTAGGCAAGGTAGGGCTTGAAAATTTTGCAGACCATTTACCCGAAAGATTGATTGTAGAAAAGAAAAATTTAGAGGAGTCTGAATGGGTATTTACTACAGGCGAGAAGCAAGGTATTTTAGATGCCATAGCAGGCAAGAAAGGCTCGCCTACGATTTCGCTGAAAGATTATACAAACGACAATATTCATTATGGTATTAAAACGGGATTAAATAAGGCATTTATTATTGATCGTGCTACGAAAGAGGAACTTATTAAAAAAGATGTGAAAAGTGCAGATTTGATTAAGCCTTATATTCAATCTACAGACATTAAAAAATGGCATTTGGAAGGCAAAGAAGAAAGTTTTATAATATTCACAAGACGCGGAACAAATATAGATAAATACCCTGCTATTAAAAAATACTTAACACAATTCAAAGATGAATTAAGTCCAAAAACTTCTAAAAAAGATACACAAGGTAGAAAAGCAGGAGGTTATGAATGGTTTGAAATTCAAGATGTAATAGATTATTATGAGGAATTTGATAAACCTAAGTTGATGTATATTCGTGCAGCTTTAGAACATTGTTTTTGTTATGATGTTGAAGGTTATTTAGTTAATGATTCTTGTTATATTATTTCTGATGCTGATTTATTTTTGTCGGCTTATTTGAACTCACCTATTTTTACATTCTACAAGAAGCTCAAGTTTGTAGCTTTTGGCAATGCAGATGAAGGGGGAAGAAATGAATTAGATGCTAATAAAATGGCGCAAGTACCTGTGCCTGTGGTCTTGCCTGCCCAAAAGCAGCCAATAGAGCAAAAGGTAGTGCAATTACAAATCTTAAGCAAGCAAATGCATGAAGCAAACGCACTGTTTTTAGATACGATTACACAGCAATTTAAACCTGAAAAGATAAGTAGAAAATTAGAAGCGTGGTATGAGTTAGATAAAAATACATTCTTTGATGAATTAAAGAAACAAAAGGCTATTTATACACCTCAACAACAAATGACATGGTTGGGTATTTTTGCAGAAAAGCAAAAAGAAACGCAAGCTCTTCTTTTACAAATACGCAGGCAAGAGCAAGAAGTAAACGAAATGTTGTACGCTATTTATGGTTTTTCGCCTGATGAAATCAATGTGATAGAAAACGTATAATACTAATTCAAACAACACAAACCCGCAAGGTCTTTAAGACATTGCGGGTTTAAATAATTGGTAATGAGGTTTTTAGAAAACAAAAATATTTTATCGTATCATGAGCGCGGGGTTTGGGCAGAGGCTTAGGTAGTAGGCAAGTTCGTCTTTTGGTGCGACACCATAAAAATCGCCATGCTTGCCCAACATATCCGTTATGATTTGAAAATGCAAGTGTGGAATCCAATTACCATTGACTATAGGCGCGCCTATGGTAGCTATTTGCTCGCCTGTTTCTATGTACTTGCCTACCGATAAGCCTGACAATGATTCAAGGCTAAGATGCCCATATAAGGTATAAAAAGTAATATCTTCTATAGTATGTTCGAGGATAATGGTAGGGCCATAATCTCCAAAACTTGCATTATTTTGGAAGCTATGTACCTTGCCTGCGGTGGGCGCAAAGATAGGTTCGCCTGTGAGTAGCCATATATCTACGCCCAAATGAATAGAGCGTGAGCCTTTTTTAGCGTCAAAGACAGGGCTTTTTTCATATACGTTTCGTTCTTCAGCGTAGCCACCTATACCCACTACAGCGTCTTGCTGGTATAGAACTTGCTCGATGTACTTTTGCATTTGCGCTAAGTTGGCTAAGTCTAAATAGGCAAGGGCAGGATTATAGATAGAAAAGTCTAAATGTCCAACCTTTCCGTTTATCAAATCGAATCGTGTGATTCGAGCAAAAGAGGCGTAGTATTTAGTTAAAATACTGTTCAACATAGTTATTTAAGGTGAGTTGATTTTGCTTGCTATCCCGCGATTTTAATCGTGGGGTTTGATTAATTTAGCCCACGAATTATTTATCCTCATCAATGGGTACGTCGTCTTTCTGCTTTTTGGCTATATATGGACTAAGGCAGCCATAGTCGCGTTTTGCCACCAAACTGTCGCGAAGTTCAGGCGACATATCAGGGTATTTGCCTCGTTCTATGCCGAGGTCTGTGTCATTGTATAGGCGCAGCATATATTTTCCGTACAATGGCAGGGTGGTTTGCGAGGCTTCGCCTGCTTCGGAGTGATAGTGCATACGGTAGTCGTCTGCGCCAATCCATACGCCTGTAACCAAATCGCGGGTTACGCCTATGTACCAGCCGTCTGCATAACCAGAGGAGGTACCTGTTTTGCCACCTATTTCGTTTTCGTTGGCAAATAATTCGGGGTATTCCCAAAGGGCTTGCGAGGTTCCGTTTTGTTCTTGAATACCTGCACGCAGCATATCTGTCATATAAAAGGCGGTTCGTTTGGTCATGGCGATTCGTTTGGTGGGCTTCGCCTGATAAATAACCTTGCCATTTCTATCTTTGATATGCGTAATAAAGTGCGGCTCAATCCATTCGCCTTGGTTTTGCATGGCAGCATACGCGCCTACCATTTCGTATAAGGAAACTAAGTTTGAGCCTAACCCAATAGATGGGACGGGTTTCATGTCGCTTGTGATGCCAAGCAATTTGGCACGTTTGACTATGGCGGCAGGGGTTATTTTCTCGGTTAGGCGCGCTGTAACGCTGTTTTTGG
>JAYTNK010000626.1:0-3997 GCA_043748375.1 Cytophagales bacterium | reverse complement strand
AAAGTTCACAATTTTCTACAGTAGCGAAATAATAGCGGTCGGCTACGAGTTGTTGGAAAACCTCTTTCAAGTGTACTTGATTGATTGCCTGTAATATTTTCGCATAATTTATATCGATGCGTTCATATCTATCGAAGTTGTTTTTTACTAAAAACGCATTATAATTAGGTTGGTATTGACGGATATATTCTGCGATATAAGGAATATAATCAGAACTTAACGTATAGCGTGGTGGTTCATTTTCGCGCCTAATTTTCTCATTTTCAATGATTTGTTTGATTTTCTCAACTTTTAGAGAAGCAAAACCAACATTCTCATAAAAACCCAAAATATTGTGATAACCACCTATAGCTACTTTGTATTCACTACGTTCTTTAGTGGGTGAGATTTTCCCTATTACACCAAATTCTAACAACAATAATTGTACATCTTCAGCTAATCGTAAACTTTGAGTACAATATTGTAGATTAACGGTGTTTCTTTCTAATAAAGAAACTGAGCCATCACCCTCAAACAAATATTGTAAGAAAATGCGTTGGGCTTGTTTAGAAGCCTTGAAAATGTAGTCAGGAACGATTTTCTTGCCTGCTTTTCGGTTAGATAAATCAACGAACAAAGGAGATTTAGAAAATTCTTCTAAATTTTGCACGTCAAATTCATAAATATCTTTACCCGATTCTAACTTACGCTGATAATCATAGAATTTTGTTCCTACATTTGCTTTGTAGGCATTTACAAAATCTTGGTAATATTTTTTATCCGTATTGTTAAAAGTGAGTCTTTTTTCAGAAATAGAGCCTTCTGAAACCAAGCAACCTGCAATAATTGCCCAATTTTTTTCTTCTTCTGTGATTTCTTGTGGGTGGAGTTCTTTTTGCGTCCTATCCACTACAATTTTATCGCCTGCTTTTATCTCCTCCATGAGTTTCCAAGCGTAAACGGGTTTGCCTTCCACATCTTTTGTAAAGACGAGTACAGGGTGATTGGCAGTGCCTTTGAGCGAAAAGCCTTCAGTAGTTTGCAGATGATAAACAGGGTGTTTGCCCGAATTGAAAAATGTAACGGCTTGATTCGTTTCTTTGTGTAAAGAAAGCACTTGTAAATTGATAGACGAGTCGCTATTTAGTTCAGCATGAGGCACTAAATCTGCTATGCGCACTAAGCCTTTGTCTGTTTTGATGCGTGTATTGCCCACCACACAGTAGCGCATCGCGGCTGGTGAATCGCCATCAATAGAGCCAAAGTTACCTTGCCCATCTACGAGCATATACCGCAATGACCATGGTTGCGCCATACGTACCAGCGTATCATATACGGAGCTATCGCCATGCGGATGATATTTACCCAAAATCTCGCCTACAATACGCGCTGACTTTTTGAAAGGCTTGCCTGCGGCAAGTCCAAGGTCGTTCATGCCATACAGCACACGCCTATGTACAGGCTTCAATCCATCGCGTACATCAGGCAAGGCGCGAGATACAATCACCGACATGGCATAATCTATGTAGGCGGTTTGCATCTCGTCTTCTATATCGACAAGGGCTACATTATGGGGGATTTCTTCGTTTTCTTGCATATCAAAAATAATGACTTTTTTAACTTTGTTTTAGAGGTGCAAGTTACGCATTTTTTGTGTATTTGGCAATAAATTCGCATATTTGCAAGCATTTTTTTGAATATTTTATGCCAAAAATCGTGTTATTTTTACTCATTGGGTGGTCTTGCCTACAGTTTACTTTTGGGCAAACTATTCCAAACGAAAATATTGAAAAAGACACCACTGTTTACACAGTAGTACAAGAACAGCCTGATTTTGCAGGTGGGCAAATGGCTATGGCAAAATGGTCATCCAATTTCTTTAAATCCTCTAAATTAAAGGATTTTGATAGTATTTGTAGTGGTTCGGCACTTACCAAAATCTATTTTTCTTTTGTGGTAGAAAAAGATGGACGTATTTCGAATAAATCTGTAAAAACCTATATGACTGCCTTATCTGCCTGTAGGCAAGCTGTGGAAAAACGTTTATTGTCTATCCTTGACGCTATGCCCGCTTGGAATGCAGGCAGGCAAGATGGAAAACCTGTGCGAGTGCGTTACAACTTGCCTGTGAGTCTTGGTTATTTTTGGGAAGATTGAGTAAATAGTGAAAAAACAAGGTTTTTTGTAGGGTTTTAGAGTTTTTATTTCCAAAGTGTTACTTCATTGCTCGAAACTTGCACCCGCAAGCCTTCAATAGGTATTCCCGCTAACAAATCCATAGAAAATTGGGTGTCATCTTCAAAAGACAAATCCAATCTTGTGATACCCAAATCTTGTACTTCTTGAGCCATATTTCGCAGTGCTTCCAATAAAATATAAGGCGAACGAGCATAAGCAGTATTATGCCTAAAAACTATAAATTTATTTCCATAATATCCTGAAAAAGGAATTTCTGAAAAATGTTTGTGTATATAATTTTCTGTTTTTTCTGAATCTTTGAATCTTGCTTGTTGAGCAAAACTAAGATAGATGTTACGAAAAACCAATTCTATGTTTTTTTCTGACAATTCTTCGTTTGTACTTTGTGAGTTAGAACCCCAAATTTCCGCTCCTTCACAAATGTACTGAAAATCCATTACTTCGGCATTTAGGGTACTTTTCTTGATGCTTGCTTTTTGAGTATATCCACTGTTATCCTCAAATATAATGAAATATTCATCATCTTCTTCATCTCTGTAAATCTTATCTGCGATTTGCTCCAGAGGCACAAGATTGAAAGCGAATCCTTCTTGATTTTGGAAAAGCGGATGTCTGCCCATCTGCAAATAAAACTCCCTTAATGCGAGTGGGAAATGGGTTTCCAAACGGTGTTCAATAGCCTCTATTTCTTCAAGTGAATAGCCTATATTTTCGGCAGGATAATCCATTGTTAATAAGATTGTTTTGATTTTTTCGGTTTGACTTGTTTCTTGCATATAGTTACCTTTATTTAACTTTGTTTAGAGGTGTAAGTTATGCATTATATACACATCGGAAAGTGGTTTTGGGAGATTTAGACAACCCCAAATGGGGTTGAACTATGAATAGCCCCACGTGAAACGTGAGGTAAGCGAAAAGTCATATTCCAAAACCAATTTCGCATGTGTATATTTGAGTAAACCACATAAAAACAAGGTTTTCTGTAAGTTTTTAAACGCTTTTTTAAATGCAGGATTGGCTTAGTTTTGGATAATTACCTGCTTGAGATTTATAAGAATTTTTCGCCTTTTCGGGTGTTCTAAAAATGAATGGCAAATTTTTAATTTTAACTCAAACTATCAATCATTCATTTTTCGACACCTGAAAAATATCAAATTAACCTTCCATATGAGATAGAAATTTCCAAATATGGCTGCCTGTTTGATAAAAATTAGCAGATGAATAATAATAATTTTCTGCTGTTTCTGATAAATTCCATTTTTCTTTTATTGGATTATTATGGAGCTAATCCATTTTTTGTATCATCACCTCTTTAGACCAGATTTCAGTAGAAAGTGGGTTATATTTCCAAAACTGGTATTTTCTGTCTTTTACGTTTACTTTAAATTTTTCTAATACTGCTGGGTGATTTTGCTGTAAATCATATTTAATTTTTTGTGCTGTATATTTTAAGAAATCTCTTTGAATATCGGCTGGTTCATGTCCGTCTTGTGCTTGCCAAATCAAATGTATATGATTAGGCATGATTACAAAAGCACATGTTTTTACCCTATTATTTTTCACTAAAAATGTTAGACTCTCTATTACAATATCCTTGTATTTGTCAGGTTTTAGGAGGTGCTTCCAAGCATAAATGGTAGCAGTAAAGAAACAAGGCAGGTATTTTGTCATACAAAAATCATTTATTCTTCCACAAATATAGGCAAAAATAGGCGCATAACAAAACACCTTGAATAGCTTAAGTGCGTCTTTTTCAGGTGTCGAAAAACGCTGAAATAAAAAAGTCTGTGGATAGATAAACTCGACAGCGTTTTTAGAA
>JAYTNK010000625.1:0-5033 GCA_043748375.1 Cytophagales bacterium | reverse complement strand
ATTAAAAAACAAGTATTGAAAGGTATGCCCTGCTAAACTGCCCGTAAAAAATATAGCCGAAAACATATAAATGGTATACATAATATAGGCTTTATCTCTCAATACAAAAAACAAGAAAAGATTATACAGCGATAAAGCAATCATTAACCCATAAAATGTACTCATTAAAGACTCTTCGTTCGTATTATCGTATAGATAAGCTTCTTTGGCTTGCAGGCTAAATGGAATTTGCAATATGCCTGCAGTTTTCACACAGACATAAAACGTATGTGCTTCTTGGCTGTGAAAGCGTAGTTTGAAGGCGTTGATTTTAGTTTTTATACTGTGTTGATAAAATGGCACATGGTCACCACTTTTATCTACTTGCCATTTTCCTTGTGCATCTTTATAATACAAATCTACATAATCTAACAAAGGATAGTCTATTTTGATCACCCAGTCCTCTATTTCAAATTTTGGGTATTGGATATCAAGCCGAAACCAAAAAGCAGAAGGGCTTTGATAAAAGTTAGCTTGGGCTTTAGGCAAGGTTTGGCTGTTTTTTTCAAGCCCTGCTATTGCTTCGGATAAATTTAACTTGCCTGATTTATCTTCAAAATAACGAATCTTGCCTGCCAGATCTGTTTTGGCATCAAGCGTACTCAAATTTACTACAAGGCTTGCCTGCCCTTGCGCAGCTGCAGGCAAGCATAAAAGCAAAGTACACAAAAATGCAAAATATGGCATAAATAATAGGTCAAATAGCAAGGAATGTATAATAAGCAATATCTATTTTTGAGGAAGCACCATTTATCATGAGTCATTCTAATTTGCTTCTGCTATTATGGTTCCAAAGCTAACATAATAAAGTATAAAATCCAAAACTTTACGCATTTATCTTTTTTACAATAGCTTCTAAAGTGAACATTACATATTGAGTATCATTCTTGCCTGCCTCTCATCTTCTTTCATCTGTAGTTTTAGGGCATCAAGGTCAGGGAATTTAGCATCTCCACGTACCTTGTCTATCAGCCTCAAAGTTATGAATTCCCCGTAAATATCTGCCGAAAAATCAAAAATATGTGCTTCTATTCTACGCTCAAATGCACCTGAAAGGGTGGGGCGTGTACCTATATACAAAACGCCTTTATAAGTCATTTTGTTCAAAATAATTTCTATAGCATAAATACCGCTGTCGGGTACAAGTTTGTAATCTTCTTCGAGTTGTAGGTTGGCGGTTGGGTAGGCAAGGGTTCTACCTAATTGATCGCCTAATACTACTTTTCCGCTCAAAGTATAAGCATACCCCAAAAACTGATTAGCAAATTTAATGTTGCCTTCTAATAAGGCTTGCCTGATTTTGGTGGAGCTCACGCCTACAGCCTCTATATCTTGGCGCGGAATTTCCTCCACTTCGAAGCCTAAAAGCGTAGCATTATTGCGCAAAAAATCTATGTTCCCTGCTCTTGCCTGCCCAAACCTATGGTCATATCCTATCACAAGTGAGCGCGTACCTATGGCTTTCTGATACACTGTGGTAGCATATTCTATGGCGGTCATGCGCGCAAATTCTGGTGTGAAAGGCAACACTACAAAATGTTGAATACCTGCCATTTCTAACAAGCCTGCTTTTTCTTGGAGTGTATTCAATAACTTAAAATCTTGATTATTTTCTTTGTTTAAAACAAGACGCGGGTGTGGAAAGAAGGTAATTAAAACGGTTTCACCTTGTTGTGCTTCCGCACATTCTACCAAACGGGACAAAATTTTCTGGTGTCCGATATGTACGCCATCAAAAGTACCTGTGGTTACTATAGCATGCTTAAGTGGTGAAAATTCGGAAAGGCTGTTGTATATTCTCATGGGATATTTTCCACAAAATTACATACTTTTGGTAGGGTTTTCAAATTAAAACCCACAAGACCTTAAAAGCCTTGTGGGTTTTTCTCATGGCAATAACTAAAACTGTTTAAAACTCTTTTTTGATGTTTTCAATAGCTTTTCGCTGATTATCTACTTGTAGGCGCAAATTATCCATGTCGGTAGTAGTTTTTGCGACTTCATTTTTGGCGTTTTCAGCTTTTTGTTGATAATCTTGAATATCTTTTTCAAGGCTCAATTTACGGTCGGTTAGCTTTTTCAAACCGCGTTCAAATTCGGCAAGTTTTTCGGATTCTTCCTTGATGCGTGCATTGAGGGCTTCCGTCCGAATATCTTCCCTTAATGAGGTAAGAAAACCTTTTAGGTTTTGTGCTTCGGTAGGGTAGTCGCGTGAGCTTACTACTACATCATACCCTATCATGGCTATGGCAGAGATGCTGGTTGTTTTTGCCTTCCGATTTTCGTCAGTTATCAGCGTAAAGTCTATAGCTTTAGCCGAGATAGCCCCAATAGTGGCTGCCTTGGCACTATAAGTGCCTTTGCGGTCTTCATAACGAACCCCCATAGTTTTCAGCCTTTTCTCGATCGCAGCCATAACAACCTCTGCTGGGGCATTGACGGTCATTTGAAAGCCGTTCTTTTCTGTTTTTTTGTCTAATTTAATGCCACGCTCTGTGATGTCATTTTGCGCAAATGCATGGTTCATGCACAGCACAGCACAAAGAGATAGCCAAAATTGTTTCGATAGTGTTTTCATGTTGTTAAAATAAGGGAGTTATAAATAATGATAATCCAATGAAAAACGCGTAAATATTCCTTTTATTGCTTTTTTTAAAAAGTAGCCACGCTTGTCCGAAAATACCCAATACCTTGTCTGATTTCGGACAATTTTGATACAACTAAGTTTATGCAAATCATTGATAAACAAGCGATTACTTTTTTGGCATATTTTAGGAGTAATTTAAGCATATAGCAGGGTAGGCAGGCAAGCCTTGTATTACACCCTTATTCATTTTGAAATATGGACAAAATCATAAAAAAGAAAATTTGGACACGCCAACGCCTTACATTTTTAGGCGTGGGCGCAATTTCTATAAACTTTTTTTTGTATGTATTTGTGTGGGCTGATGGACGCTCTAAACTAAACGTACAAATAGAAAGGCTTACAACAGCCACCGTAACGAAAGGCAAGTTTCAAGAGTACATCATCGCTCAAAGTACAGTGCAACCCCTCAAAACCATCAGAATCGATGCGGTGGTAGGAGGTCATGTGATACAAAAATTGGCTGAAGGAGGTACTATGGTCAAAGAAGGTGAGGTATTGTTATTGTTAGAAAATCAAAACTTACAGTTGAGTTTTTTACAGTCAGAAACGGAGGCAAGTCGCTTAGTAAATGACCTTCAAAATACTCGTCAGCGGCTAAAAGTGGATAAGTTTACCCTTCAAAAAAACCTCGCTGACCTCGATTATCAAATAGCGCAAGCACACGAAGCACACGAAAGAAACCAAAAACTTTGGAACGGAAAAGCCATTTCAGAAGCTGAATACAACAAAACTAAACGCGATTATGAACGCCTTCTACGACAAAGAGAAATAGACATTCAATCGCAACAATACCAAGATGAAAACTCTCATATTCAAATCGGACAACTCGAAGGTACGCTAAACCGAACTGAGAAAAATGTAGGCTTGTGGCGCGAAAATTTAGATAACTTAGCCATTAAAGCACCTATTGCGGGCTTGTTATCCTCTATTGAGGTTGAAGTAGGCTCAAATATTACGCAAGGGCAAAATATAGCCCAAATAGACGACCTCAAAGGTTTCAAACTCCGTGCGGAAATAGATGAGCATTATATAGCCCGTATTTTTGTTGGGCTGAAAGCCACCTGCGAATTTAACGACAAAAAACATAATCTTACGATTACTAAAGTCTATCCAGAAGTACGTAATGGGCGTTTTAAGATAGACCTTGTCTTTCAACAAGATGCCCCCACAGATTTAAGGCGTGGACTAACCTTGCCTACCTACTTAGAATTAGGCAAGTCATCTCAAACTTTGCTCGTGCCTGTAGGTGGTTTTTTTACAGATACAGGTGGCAATTGGGTATATGTGCTTGATGCCTCAGGCAGGCAAGCTACAAAACGAAATATATCATTGGGTAGAAAGAACCCCGATTTTTACGAGGTATTAAGTGGATTAAATGAAGGTGAAAAAATTATTACAAGTTCATACGGTAATTTTGGAAATAAAGAAATCCTTATTTTGAAATAATGAACCAGCGTTTAAGTGTTCGTTTTTTGTTTAGCGCGAACACTCAAACAAGATATACCCTAAGTCCTTGATACCAATGGCTTCCGTAATAACTCTCTAAGAAACCAAAAGATTCTTAGAAAGTTATTACGGATTTTGCTTGCTACTCCATGATTAAAATCGTGCGAGCGTTTATAGCCTGATTTTGCCTATCTTTGCTATACAGTTACTCCCATAACTGACTTAAAATAATGGAAAACGCTGACAATCAAATGGTTGAATTGGTAAATCTTTTTCACCAATATAAACAAGAACAGCCACAAGCTAATATTGAAGACTTTTGTAAGCAATATTTGGCAGGCAAGAAAATGCGAAAAACAGAAATATATGCCCATGCTTTTCAAAAAGAAATCCTCTTAGAAGGTCAGTTGGGGCGTTTGTATGGTAAATTATGGAGGTTTATTAACGTAGAGCTAAAAAATTTGGCAGAACGTGTAGATATGGACACAGTCGAGGAAATTTGGTACTTAGGGGCTATGTTTGAATTACAAAATCCTACTAAAAGCGACATGATAAACCATCACATGGCAGAGTTTAGCTCTGGCATAGCGGTTATAAATCGCCTATTAAACAAAAAATATTTAGAAGAGTTTCCAAATGAATTGGATAAACGGGCTAAAAGATTGCGTATTACAGAGGCAGGTACAGGCAAGTTGTTTTCTTGTTTTGAACATTTAGAAGCTATGTCAAAAGATATTTTTATGTACCTTTCTCAAGATGAAAAGGAGATTTTGCATCAAATTCTCAGCAAGTTAGAGCGTCATCACGTCTTGAAACACGAGGCAAGCAAACGGTAACTTGCGCATAAATATTGGTTAAAAGGATAAAAAACCTAATTGGCTACTCAAAAAAATCAGTGTAG
>JAYTNK010000624.1:0-5095 GCA_043748375.1 Cytophagales bacterium | reverse complement strand
TTCTAAAAATGAATGGCAAATTTTAATCCTCACTCGAAATGTCTATCATTCATTTTTTGACACCTGAAAAAGAATAGCCTAAACGCGGATTTTCAGGTGTCGAAAAACGCTGAAATGAAAAGATGTATTGATAGGCAGGCTCGACAGCGTTTTCAGAACACACCTGAAAAGGCGGAAAGGCTTAAATCAACGCAGGAACGCACTTTTATATTTCGTCTTGAAATACAGCATGCTTAGGATTTTGCCTGTCATAAAGTATCACCCTGTTAGTTAAATGTTTAAACTTGTCGGGGTTACTTGTTGTAGTGATAAGCTCATATCGCTCTCCGTCAATCTCATATTCAAAAAAAACTCGATATAAATCATTTTCCTTGTCCTTTTCATCATCTTTTTGGCAATCAAAATAAACGCCATAACAAATTTCTCCGTTGGCAATCAGTTCTAATTTATTTAACCCATCTTGGTAGCCTTTGTAAAAGGCAAAAACACTACTACCAACCCCAAAAGAAAAAAATATAAGTTGTATAAGCGTTGTATTAAAACTAGAGTATTGGGCATCAAGCCCCTTTATCTTGCAATAAGAGGGCTTTGTAGGATAGTACAAGATAGGCACTTCATTATCTTTTTTGTATTTTTTTTCAGATGAATAAGCAATACCTTTGATAGGTTTGCCTTCGGGTGTAGTAAAGGTATAGGAAAATTTATATCGGACACTTCCCTCCGTTTCTATGCGTTGTATATGCGTAATTTTGCCCATAACTGTGGGACTTTCGGAATGGAGATACAGAGGACTGTAATCTTGGTCAGGTAGCATAAAATAAAATAATGATATCGTCATAACCAGCATACTCCAAGCCAAAAAACCATAGTTTTTTGCAAAAAAAAGAATACGCACACGAGAAAAGAAAGGGACATACCGTTGTAAATTCGTCATTTGCCTATAGGGGTAAAAATTTAAATAAACCATAATTTTGGATTTAGTCGCAAAAAAACTACGACCGAATACGGCTACAACTCCACAAAAATTGTCAGAAAAGCAATTTTATTTATTTTTGCAAAATTAGTCGCAGTATTCCACTATACCTATTTAATTTTACATTATTTCTTATACACTGCTTGCAATAGCATCAAGGATAGTTTGATAGTCTAATTCACCTAAGCCGTCTCCTGCTTTGGAAGGGTATTGTATAGTATTTTCCCAATGGTTAGCCATGTCTGTCCAAGCATAAGCATCAGGTGCGTATAAGATGAGTCGTTTTGCGGAGCGAATCATGTATTGCGCGTCCCAAAGGTCTGTCAAGTCATCAAAATTGGCAGGCATAGGGCTGGGGTAATTGTTAGGTCTGTCTGTTGCGGCGCGTTCGAGTGGGTGTGCGCTTGCATCTGTCCACATCACAATAATTTGTCGTTTTTTATCGCCTGTGGTGTTCCATTTGGAGCGTATTGCAAGAGCGATAGCCTCTAAACCACTTTCGGGTTCTTCGCCTCCGCCTTCTGCTTTGAGTGCATTTACAAAATCTTGGAATGCGTCTTTTTCGGCAGGAAGGGTAAAAAAAGGCGACTCCCGCATGGATTGGTCTTCGTCATAATAATAATCACGAAAGGCTATCACACGCAGTCGAAGTGTGTCTATGGTTTTATCTTTTTGCGCCATTGTTGCGAGCAGGTCTTCATAAAAGCGCAGTGCGTTGCTTTTTACTTTGTCTATGATGGGCGACATACTGCCTGTAATGTCAATGCACAATACAATATCTACGGTATATTTGAGTCCTTGCATACGAATTTTTAATGTACGGCAAATATAGCGCACATTTGCCTAAAATCAAAACCGACTGAGTATTTAGATAAAAAGGTGCTTACGAAAATTGAATAAGATGGCGATTTTACTCACGCGAAGCCACGCTGTAAGCGTCTGTTGGGATAGGCACATGGCACAAAAGCGCGATAACAGACGCTTACAGCGTGGCTAAACAATGTCTTCTTATTTTCTACTCGTTTTTTCTTAGAAAGTTATTGCGAAACTATTGAACCAAAGGCTTAAATTTAGCTTATGCAAGACATTTTGAATAGCTACCCTGCTATAACTTTCTAAGAACCGATAAAAAATAAAACACAGAATTAGGCATAAAGCCTTGCTTTTTTGAAAAAAAGCCTTAACTTTACCACCTGACTAGAATTTTAGATTTTACATAAAGATGTAATACCATTAATTATTTGATTGTCAAATAGTTAATAGTTTTTTTACTTTGCACCAAAAAAATAATGAGATACGAACACGACTCTCTTGGAGAACTTGCACTCCCCGATGAAGCCTATTATGGTATCAATACTGAACGTGGCAGAAGAAATTTTGCCGTTTCAGGCATTACTATAGGGCATTACCCTATTTTTTTGCACGTTTTAGCCAAAATCAAGAAAGCAGCGGCTATTACGAATGCAGAAATAGATGGACTTGCTACACCTATCGCACAAGCTATAGGGCAAGCTTGCGATGAAGTAGTAAGTGGCAAAATTCGTGCCGAACAATTTCCTGTAGACATGATTCAGGGTGGCGGCTGTGTAAGCACGCACATGAATATGAACGAGGTGATAGCCAATCGTGCCAATGAACTGATTGCGGGCGAGAAGGGCTATGATTTTGTTCACCCCAATAATCATGTAAATATGGGGCAGTCTACGAATGATGTCTTGCCTACGACATTAAAACTTACCGTTCATTTTTATTTACTCAACCTTATCAATAGCTTGAGCGTTTTGGAGGAGATTTTGGTAGAAAAGGTGAGCGAATTTAATGATGTGGTAAAATTATCGCGCACTTGCCTACAAGATGCTGTACCTATTACGTTGGGGCAGGAGTTTAGTGCGTATCTTGCCCTTGTGCAACGTAGCATAAGAAAATTGGAGTTTCAAGCTGACGGCTGTCTTGATGTGCCAATAGGCGCAACGGCTGTGGGTACAAGTTTAGGCGTTCGACCTGGTTATTTGGATAAAATTTACGCAAATCTATCTAAAGTTATGGGAGTTACGGTAAGACGCGACCCGAATTTTTTTGATGGTTTGCAAAATGGCGATTTCTTTGTACAACTTTCTGGCACTGTAAAGTCCATAGCTACTGGTTTATCAAAGATGGCAACGGATTTACGGATTTTATCGAGTGGTAATCGCTCTGGCATGAAAGAATTAATCTTGCCTGCCGTACAAGCGGGCTCCTCTATTATGCCTGGCAAGATAAATCCATCTTACCCAGAACTAATCAATCAAGTAGCCTATTTAGTTTGCGGTAATGACCTTACTATTACGATGGCTGTAGAAGGTATAGAATTAGATTTGAATATTTGGGACTCTATTATTTCAAAATCGCTGTTTGAATCTTTGGAAGTAATGACACGCGCTATTACGCTTTTTGCGCACAATTGTGTGAGAGGTATTGAAGCAAACCGAGAAGAATGTAAATCGCAAGCAGAAAACACGCTTTCGCTCGCGTTGGTGATTTCTATGGTTTTTGGGTACGAAGTAGGTGTAAAAGTAGCTAAATATGCCCATAAAGGCGGACTTTCTATCAAACACGCTGCGATTGAGTTGGGTGTTCTTACGCCTGAAATGGCAAACGATTTGTTAGATACGCACATGCTGACGGATTCTAAACGCAGTGGCGAAATTGTAAACCAGATGGCGCAAAAACAAAAAGACAAAATTCGTGATGTTATAAAAGGTATTGCACCACAAACACGGCGTTTGATTTTTGAAATTATGACGCGTATGACATGGGCAGACGCGCAAATGTCCACAGAGGAGGCGATGGTGCTTGAAGTAACAGCTGAAGCCTTGCAATTAGATAAGCAATTAGTAGCAAAATTTGCGGTGAGTTCGCAAGCCCAAGTAGAAACACTCATCACTTCTTGGCATGAGGAGTTCAGGCAACTATCTACTCAAGACCGCGAACTTGCCTACATTTGTGCGGCATGGCTCTCAGAAGTTGATGATGAAATAGCAGGCGAGGAGTTGGCATTGTTGGAGGATTTACGCGAAAGTCTATTCATAGATGAGCAACGCGCCATATATCTCAAGCGCAAGGTAACGCAAATTCACGCCCATAAAACCGAGCTGGTGCCTCAATGGGAGGCTTCGCCTTGGTGGGAAGAGTTTGAACGACTCTTGGTGCAAGCCTTAGAATTGGTGAAGAAGTAATGATTGTAATGTCCTTTTATTTTTAAGAACTGTTTAAATTTGCAGTTCTCCCCAACTTTTTTCAATCGGCTTGCCAAATTTTGGCAAGCCATTTTTTAAGATTTTCGTAATAATATAACCTATTTCATAATTATTTTTTGTTAAAAAATTATACTGTTAAAAAGGCGTTTGCAAAAATGTAGAAAGTTTATTATTATTGCAAAATATGAATGATAATTGAAGATACAAACAGGTTTTATATGCTTTGCATGAGAAAATATAAGCACACTATTTTTTTAATTTGTTTGTTAATGTTTGTAGCTGAGGGTTATGTCTTGGCACAACAGCGACCTTTAGATAGCTTATGGAAGCTAACTAAAGCACGCGAAAAAGGAGTAAATTTAGAAAAAGACATTGTATATTTACAACTATTGAATAAATTAGTTGATACTTATTGCCAAATAAATATAGACTCTGCGCTTATTATAGCAAAAAAAGGGTTGGCATTAAGTAAAAAAAACACGGAGCCCATTCATATTACAGAGGCGTTGTGTAGTTTAGCCTTGACATATTTTTTTAAAAGTGAGTATAAACAAGTACTAAAATTAACCAGTGAGTCGCTTGCCCTTGCAGAAAAGCATGGGTATAAAAAGGGTATTGTTCACAGTTTATATATCATAGCGCGTGTATATGTAAGGCAAGGAAATTACTTAAAAGCGTTAGAAAAAAATGAAATAGCTTGGAAAATAAGCTCGGAAATAGGCGACATAGAAAGCACAGGCAGAATAATGAGAAGCATAGCCGTTATCTACTCTCATCAACATAAGTATAAGGAGGGTTTAGAAATGTACCATAAGGCATTGTATCATGCTGAAAAAGCCTCAGACAGACAATTCATAGCAACTATATTGACAGATATAGGTTTTAA
>JAYTNK010000623.1:0-16743 GCA_043748375.1 Cytophagales bacterium | reverse complement strand
GTATTTTTTTAAGTGAAAAGAGAAGTTTGTCATTTTGAGCGAAGCTCAACATCTCGTTTTTCGTTCACAAATCGTCATTCAACAACGAGATGCTTCACTCCGTTCAGCATGACAAATGCGCTATCACTGAAAATAATACATAAGGTTTTTTTACATAGAATAGGGGTTGCAACCCCTATTCTATGTAAAAAGGCACTTTTGGAAACCTGCAAAAAAATTCCCGCAATAACTTTCTAAGAACTGTTAAGGTCTATCGACCATTGACAATATTCAAAAACAGATTACACTGTTTTAAACCTTACAAGTTTGTTATTTGATGTCTGCACCAAATAACTTCTGATATATATTTATCGCATTACTCTATCCAATTCCACTTTCCCCAATACTTGTGCTTGCGCTTGCAAATGTAATTTGCAGGCTTTTGCAGGTGGTTGGCAGTTGGCAGGCAAGTGTTCTTGTTGATACAAGGCGAGGCGGTCTTTTGGAAAAATCACAATGAGTAATTCTTTTTTGGCTAATTGTATTTCTGGTTTTTTCTCTACACGTTGTATCATATATGCGCCTCCTATTTGGGCTACTCGATATAAATGCAAGGATTGATTGGGAATTTTGCTTTCAAGTTTGAGGGTGTATGTTTCTATAGACTTATTTTGTATAGCTTTCGCACAAGCGTACACGCCCATACTTCTGATGCGGAATTGGCGAAAACAGAGTTGATTAGTATTTTGTTTTGGCAACTGCTCTAAGGCTTTACATTCTGCCAATGCGTGTTCATAACGTTCTAACAAGGTGTTTTCGGGTTCTGTTTGGCGTTTTCCAATAACGAGCATCTCAAAGTCTTGGTTTGTTTCAGCTTGTTCACCTTTTAACCGCACAGGCACATGCACCTCTTTTCCCTTTATTTCATACCGTTGTCCCTTGTTATCCAACAACTTTCTATCATTCTTCACCAATATTAATTCCAATACATCTTGTGTTTCTCGTTCGCGCCAAAGTTTTGCCGTATGGTCATCAGAGGCTGTAACAAAGGTTTTGCCATCCATAGAAACCTCAACCGTATTTATCGGAGCAGTATGTTCGCGTAAGGTGCGAATAAGGTTACCTCTCTTTGTCCAAACGCATGCCATGTTGTCCTCGCCCGCTGTCATAATCCACTCGCCATTAGGTGAAAACGTGGATTTACGAATTTTCTTGGTATGCCCTTCCCGTTTTTCGTTGGCATTGTGGCGCATATTGGCTATCAAAACCGTACTATTAGGTTTTAATTTATTCCAGTGCCATATACGTGGGTTTGCACCAGTCAAGGAAAATATGTGACCTTCATCAGGCGTAAACATAGCGTCAGTATCGTTCAAATCGAGTTCGCGCAATGCTTTCCCTGTTTTGGTTGCCCAAATGATAGCCTTTCCAGAATAGTTATTGCGTGAGGTTGTGAGTATAAAATCACCACTAACCGCAAAACGAGCCGTGCCAAAATAACCTTTGATGCTTCGTATTTTATCGCCCGTTATAGACCAAATTTCAGCTGAATTTTGCGTAGGAATTACTAAAACAGACTTGCCATCAGGTGCGAATTGAGCTTCAAAAGCTGGAACATCATGCGCAAATGAGGCTATATTTGCACCTTGGAGATTCCAAAGTTTAGCGGTATTATCAAGGCTTGTTGTAAGAATATAATCCCCACTTTTATTAAACGAAACGCTTTTTATAGGCGCAAGATGCCCCAATAAGGCAAATAACTTATCTCCTTTCTCACTCCAAATCATAGCAGTGTTATCGCTTGAAACCGTTACAATATATTGCCCATTAGGAGAGTAAACTGCACTATTTACTGCATCAGAATGCCCATGTAGGGTAGCTATGTGTTGCGCCTTATTTGTCCAAATACGTGCCGTATGATCATCGGAAGCTGTTAAAATGTGTCGTCCATCAGGTGAGAATACTGCAGAACGTACTGCTCCGTTGTGTCCTATTAAGCTAAGCGAACGAAACGACTGCTCTTTTAAACGAACCTCGTCCCACTTCTCTTGCAATACCCAGCCTTGAGTTTCGGCAGGGTTCAACTTGGGATTCTCGCCTGCATACTCCCAAATGGTGCTATGATAACGCGCCAAACCAGGATGCTCTTCTTCATTTAATTTAAGCGAGAATAATTTGTTAGTTTGTTGTGATATTTCGCGTGGGCGAATAGTTTGTTTTTGACCTTTTTCTTTCTCCTCCTCTTCTATTTGCTGTAAATCACGCTCTAAGGCTTGTATTTCCTGCCTTTTATTCTCTAATAATACTATAGGAGATAAGTTGGGCAAGCTATCGCAACGCATTTGAGATGCACCCAAATATTGCCATTTGGCATCTTGAGGACTCGCATAAGCGGGCGTACTGAATGGTATTTGGTAGGCAAGTTGATTGGTCTTCTCCTCTAAATGGTAGTGTGCATAATCGTTAGAGGCATCAGAGGTAAGCATATTTACTTCCAAAACTTTATTGGTAGCTAACTGCAAAGGCTTCCCATTTTGCCATGCTTGAAGCTCGAATATACCCAACATAGCCAAGGTATGTTTTACCTGCATAGAATCATACTGAGTAGGCACACCCGATGAAAGAAGGTCGCTTAAACTACGCATTTCACGGTATTGAATATTAATATTGCCGCTTACCTCCTCGCCTTGCGCATTCAAAAATGCCCCTGCAGGTATGCGTACATAACTTCCATTTGATAAGTAAATCGTTTTAGACTCTGTCCCTTGAATTGTCCAGCCTTGATAGGCAACATCTATTTCTTTGTTTTCAAAAGGTGATTGCCACTTCTTAGTCGCTTGTAAAATAGGCGGACTTGTTATCCAGTAAACAGTAAGCAACATAAATCCCAACAAAAATACAGCCGCTACACGCATCAGATGAGGCGGCAAAAGCCTACGCCATATAGTTTTTCGAGGTGATAAAGGCGTATCCTCTATAGAAGGTATGTGGGCTAAAGGTGTATCAGCTAAAAGCGTGAAGGCGTGCATAATTGCCTGTTGGCAATGTGGGCAATCTTCTAAGTGTTCTGTTTGCTCTTGAGTCAAAAAAGGCTCCATGCCTCGCGCTCTTGCGTGGGCATAACGCGCCACTTCTGCTTCTGAGAAGTGTGGTTCAGCATGGGGCGTATGAGGAATTATAGGCGTTTGCATATAGCTGGAGGTTTCTTTTATGATCTTACAATAGCCATTTCGACTTCTGCTGGCGCAGGAAATATTTTCTGCCAAAATGATTTTTTCGTACTCATTGCCTCTATCTTTTCCGTTTCAAATGTTTGAACATTTAATTCTTCTTGGTGATAGTGATAGTGCAGAAAATCAGTAAACACACGTTTATCTTGTACTTCCCAAAGTTTTTCTCCATCTTTAATTTTCATATATGCCAAAATACCCTTCTTGTCTTTGTCCCCTGATATTTGTTGGTTTATCCATCGTTGCAATGACTGTGCATGGGCATTTTCGCCTCTATATCGTTCAAAATAAGGTCTAATCATATCAAATACCTGTACATCATCAGCCTCTAAGTAGTTGCTTTGAATTGAAAATGTGTAGATAATATCTTGTATATCTGTATCAGTTATGTTGGGTAGGCAAGCCTTTAAATCCGTTGCTGTTATACACGCTCGGGCTACCAACTTCAGCATTAAGCTGAGTTTACCAGCTATTTTAGGGAATAATAGTTGAAACTGTCCCATAAATTGTGCAAAGCGGCTACGTAGGCAAGCTAAAAGCTGACGCGATTCTTGTGTATGATTGTGTGCCTTATCTTCTAACCATGTGGCTCTGTCCGACACATCTCCGTCTGTTTCGAACGGAGAAATAGCCTTCTCCCAATCTACCATACCGCGTTGCTGATTGCGTTCGCGTTTTAAAAGGGTATTTAATTGATTGAATATAGTGCGCGCAAAGTAGTGTTTAAACTTTTGCTCATCTTGGCACGCCTCCTTGAAGCGACTACTTGGAAATGTTTTAACTAATAAATGTATATAGACTTCTTGGAAGAAGTCGGCTTGATGAGGATAATGCACAGGAAAGTTGCGCAGATAAGTGCGGATTTTACGTTTCAAAAAAGGCTCGCAATATGCGAGTGCTTCTGCATATTCTTGGGCTTCGAGCCACACCAAAAGGTGTTGTGCGGAGGGTGATTTCAATAATGTATGCATACGTTTAACACCTTTAGATGAGTCATTAATGATAATTTCACAACTTTACAGACTATTCCCTATGTTGGGAGGCAAGGGCTTTTTATAATATACTGCCTTAAGATTGAAAAGTGGAGTAAAATTAGGTATTTTTTTTATAATACTTATCGAATCGAAAAAAATTAGTGTTCTTGCGAAATTCTTTCGCTTCTCATTTTGCGTCCTATCTCTTGTTTAGTGTTCGCACACCTCATTAAGTTAAGAAAAAAGGTGTATATTTTTGCTGATTTCCCACTACTTTATACGAATACTGTTAGCGTATGTTGGTTAATTTTAAATGCTTGATAATCAAATACTTAAATCCAAGTAGACCTCAGAGATAGGTTATTTTGGCGTAAGCTGGTTACATGAACCTGTAGTTTTGTCAGGTCTTTTTTTATGCCATTTTTTGTAGGGCAGGCAAGTTTGGTTTGTAGCACGATAATTCCTCTCCTAAAATGTAATAATATATATTCTGTTAGCGTTATACTTACTATTTATGTGTGCTATACATTTATTGAAACGTTGTGTTTTATGAAACAGTCCTTTACATTATTCATGTTGTGCTTAGCCTTGTGTTTAGCCTGCCAGTCGCGGAAACCGACCGCCAAAATAAACCTCAAATCAAAAGTACAAGCGGATAAAAAAGCAAGCACCTTGCCTGCCTACAAGCGCATTATAGTAGTAGGCGATGAGATGGTAGAGCTGTTATGTGCCTTTGGCGATAGTTTGCGTATCATCGCGGTAGGCAAGCCCCACTCAAAACTTGCACACCGAAACCTGCCTTCTGTAGGGTATAAAGGCTCATTGAAAGCAGCACACATCACAGCGAACAAGGGTGATGTGGTAGTAGCCGATTTGGATATGGTAGATGACAAAACAGCAGAAGAGATAGAGGAGCAGGGTGTGCCTTGCTACCGCCTGTCCAAGCCAGAGAAGCTTGAAGAAATGGCAAAATACTTGAAAGAATTGGGGCGTATCTTGCGCAAAGAAAAGATAGCCTCTCAATGGAATGACACGCTTGCCTACAATATAGCCCGCATTGAAAAAATATGCGCCAAGAAACGAAAAGACACTTTGCGCGTCCTCTATATCCAAGCCCGTAATGCTAATGCTATTTTATTAAACGGAACAGGTACGCTACAGGACTTGATGTTGCGCGTTTCGGGCATGAAGAATGCCGCCATGCAGTTTGAAGGATTGCAAGCCTTGACTGCAGAAACTATGCAACATATTAACCCAGATTTTATACTTATTAGCCAACGTACTTTGAATAATTTTCAGGGCAGACCGCAAGATGTACCCCAATTTACTGCCTCGCAAGCCTACAGAATGGGGCGTGTATTGGTTTTAGAAGATAATGAGCTACAAGGACTCGCTCTGCGAACGGGTAAAACTTCCTTGTTTATTTGTCGGAAATTATATCAAGAAAATTTTTATACAGCACTACCCCTTTTAGACAACTTGCCTGCCCTCCATAACCAAGATACAGCTCCAACAGATTCGCCACGCCATGATAAGGTAAACGAAGTAACGCCCTCGCCTGCCAAACCCAGCCCTACAGAAACGGATTTGGACGATTTGAAAGGCGGAAACTAAGCGTTTTGATATTTGCGATTTATTTGTAGCTTTGCAAAAAATATCAAAATTCCATGTTGTCAAAAATTATATTCGGGAGTTTGTTGCTCTGCATACTCACAGCTTGTGAGCAGGGAGATAGCTTCGCAGAGATAAAAACCAAGTTTTTAGCCAAAACAGACATTAACCTTTCGAACGCCACTATCCAGAAACAAATGGATAGCCTTAAGGTAAGTTTGTTGGATATTTATAACTATTGTCAAAAACAGCCCAATTTTGAATACAAGAGTAAATTTATTGCTTGTATCTATGGAAAAGTAGATAACTACTTGCAGGAAGAGAATACAGCGTATTGGAAAGGTGTATTGTATGACTTAAAGCGATTTAACGAAGTGATATATACTTTTAAAGAACCACAACACAAAACATTCTTAGATGTAGGTTCAGGCAATGGCGAAAAGCCTTATGCCGCACTTTGTTTGGGCTTTGAGAAAAGCTACGGCTTAGAATATTCTAAGAACTTGGTTGAAATTAGCCGACACGCCCTGCAAGACTTTATACAAAAACAAAAAATTGATATTATTCATGGGGACGCACTCCAAGTTTCTCCTGAAATTTATGAAAAAACAGATGTCATCTATCTTTTTTCTCCCATTAAAGATAATAAACGTATGGCAGAACTTACCAATAAAATCATGAAAAACATGAAAAATGGTGCCTTGTTACTAGAAATGCGCTTTGTATATGCCAAAGAACTGCAGAAGAAAACAGGCTTATTATTTCCTGACCTTACTGATATCGTTGTCAAAAAAGAAAATGACAAATTTTATTATGCTGAATATGCCGATAAACGCAAGACTTGGATATTATTAAAATAATAAATTTAGTATGTCATTTTCAGCCGTTGTTTGTGTCCCCACAAATAACTACAGTGTTGGTCGTTTGTGAGGACACAAACAACGGCATAAAAAACATTTTTTTTTACTAAAATATATAACGTATTATGAAATATATAACGTTATTTGCTCTTTTTTTCACATTAGCTTCATGTAAAACACAAAAGTTAGAAGAAAGCAAATTATTCGAAACCATTTTTCCAATGACGAAATATGCAGACTCTACTAATCAAAATTACTATTTTGCATCTACATCGACCAAACCATATAGAAAAGAAATAACAAAAAATGGTTATAGCTTCTTTATGCATTTCGGTTTGCCATCTAATAGTGGCATTGGACAAACCGCTATGCACGCTAAGATAGCCGCATTTAACAAAAAGCGTAATGACTATCGAATGCTTGAAATAAGAATGTATTGGTTCACATCTGAAAAAGATAATTATGATATCAATAAAAGTTTGAAATTTTCGCTCAATTCGCCTAGAGGCGAGTACGGTTATATGAACGGGTTAAACCACACAATAAAATTCAAAGCGCTTAATATAACTAATTACAAAGGCAAAATACATATTATGTACGAAGTAAAAGTTAATATATTTGTTGAAGAAGATACAATTAAAGATACTTTTTGCTTTTATCAACTACTTTAATATAAATCCCCCCAGTTCGTTGAAGTATGCCTATAGAACTAAAATGCTATGTTCATTGAAGTTTTCAGCCGTTGTTTGTGTCCCCACAAATAACTACAGTGTTGGTCGTTTGTGAGGACACAAACAACAGCATAAATTTAGTATGTTATTTGGCTATCTAATGTAGTATATTCTTGCTATAACTGGGGACTTTCGGAGATTAATTTATTGAGTAATCTAAAAACTTTATAGATGAATCAACGGTTATGGAGAGTATGGAAGCTATGTTACTTGGATTCGTCTTTATTGGATATATTATCTTGCGTTTAATGTTGGGGCATCACCGCACACCAACTATGTATGATAGAAAACAATATCACATATATGTAGAGGCAGTAGCGCAAAAAAACTACACAATGGTCTTGCCTGCCATAGAAAAAATATTGCGCGAAAAGCCTCGCTCCGCTATATGTTGGGCATTAAAAGCGGAAATCCATGTGGGATTACGCGAATATCACCAAGCTATCTTGTATGCAGATAAAGCCCTTAATATAGACAGCTCGCTCTTCGAAACCCACTACAATAAAGCCTTGTCCTATTTTTATTTGGGATATAGCGAAGAAGCAATCGTAGCCTGCAACAAAGCTATTTGGTATAGCCGTGAGCAACACGCAGACGCATTTTATTACAAAGGTATATTGTTACTCGAAATAGATGATATCGAACAGGCAAGGTATGTTTTTGAAAAGGCTATCAAATTAGGACACGAAAAGGCTAATTACGCATTTTTAAAATTGCAAAATGCTTTCATAGGCTCATAACCCCGTTATAAGTTAGTATAACGCTTCGCTAAACTTGTTATAGCGGATAGGTAGGCAAGTTTTTTTATACTTGTGTGTAATAAACTTTAACAAAGTTTAACAAACATTGCATAAAATTAAAAAATACGTGTGCTATCTTTGCATCAAAATACCTTATAACCCTCTTATGAAAAAATTTTTATACTTGTTGATAGCTTTTTTTCTCATACAAAATGCTTATTCACAACGCTTTACAGTAAAAGGAGTGATAGCTGATACCAGCAAAACTCCCCTGCCTTTTATTACCGTTACGTTGCTCAAGCCTGCGGATTCTACGCTTGTCCACTTCGCAAGCACAGAAGAAGATGGCAGTTTCCTATTCAAAAATATAGAGGCGATACCATACGTTTTGAAAGTAAGTTATGTAGGTTTTCAAGCCTATATTCAAAGCATTGATAGCAAAACAGATTTGGATTTAGGCATGATTCAGCTCAAAGCAACTGTTTTAGCAGAAGTTATACTGAAAGGCGAAAGAGAGCCTATCACCATCAAGAAAGATACGATAGAATACAATGCGGGTTCGTTCAAAGTTCGCCCCAACTCTTCTGTAGAAGAGCTTTTAAAAAAGCTACCAGGCGTTGAAATTGATGCTGACGGCAATGTAAAAGTGCAGGGGCAAAATGTTCAAAAAATTCTTGTAAATGGAAAAGAATTTTTTGGTAATGACCCTAAAATGGCTACCAAGAACTTGCCTGCCGATGCCGTAGATAAGGTACAAGTATTTGACCAAAAAACTGACCAAGCCGTTTTTTCAGGGATTGACGATGGACAAAAAACCAAAACTATCAACTTGGAAACCAAAGACAAAAACAAACAAATGGCGTTTGGGAAAGTAATGGGGGGCTATGGTACAGATAATCGCTATGAAGGCAAGGCAAACTTTAATACCTTTAAAAACAAAAACCAATTTTCTTTGATTGGTATGGGAAATAACGTTAATCAGTCGGGATTTTCGTTTTCAGATTATTTTGAATTTACAGGTGGTGGGAATGGTATGGGCAGAGGCGGCGGAGGTATGCGCTCCATGACATTTGACGGCGAAGGTGCGTCTTCCTTACCCTTAAGCGGAGGTGGTTTTGGCGGGGCTGGAAATTTTGGCTTTTTGCGTAACCTATCGGGTGGCGCAAACTTCAATAGACAACTTGGCAAAAACCTTGAACTAAATGGTAGCTACTTTCTGAATAATGCTAATAATAGCATCAATAAAATCCAATACAGCGAAAACTTTTTGCCCAATACTATCTATACAACCAACCAAAACAATGACCAACGCGCTATCAATACAAGCCATAGGCTAAATTTGACTTTGGACTATAAGATAGACTCCTTAAATTCTTTGAAACTCACTACAAGTGGGAGTGTCGCAGATAACAAAGCCACTGTCAATACTTTTGTGCGCTCATTACTGAACGGCAACACGCTTCAAAATGAAAACAAACGCGATAACTACAACGAATCTTTGGGTTTGACATACAATGTAAATCTACTTTTTAGGCATAGATTTAAGAAAAAAGGACGCACCTTTTCTACAACGCTTGGCACTACCAGCAATGACCAAACGCAAGAAGGAAATTTGCAATCTACCAATTCATTTTTTGTACCAAACCCACTTACATTTGCGCTAAACCAGCAGAATGAACAGCGAAGCTACGCCCAAACATATAGCGTAAAAAGCTCTTATACCGAGCCTGTAGGCAAGAAGATGTACTTGGAAATTAATCATTTGTATCAAAACAATCAAAATGAAGTAAAACGCGAGGTTTTTGATATGATAGGCGAACAACGCGAAGTAAATACACTTTTGACCAATGATTTTGATAATACTTTCCAATTCAATAGGATAGGGGCAAGTTACAGAATCACACGAAAAAAACTCAACATGACTTTAGGCTTGAATGGACAATTCTCGGACCTCAAAGGCAAGATGAGCAACCAAAGCGATATAAGTAGAAAGTTTGAAAATGTCTTGCCTATTGCCTCTATAGGGTACGCCTTTGCGCAAACTAAAAATTTCAACTTCGACTACTCTACCAATGTACGCGAACCTTCTATTCAGCAACTACAACCTGTTATTAACAATACTGATCCACTCAATATCTCCAAAGGTAATCCTGACCTGCGCCCCCAATATACGCACCGTGCCAACGCAAACTATGTGCAGTTTAATCCTACTAATTTCACCAATTTATTTGCCTCTGTGAACGTGAATTATAGTACCAATAGTATTGTAAATGCACAAACGATAGAGCAGAATTTAGTGCGTACTACACAGCCTGTGAATACAAAAGGAACATTTAATATCGGTACTTATACCAACTATGGTATGCGCATCCAAAAACTGAAAAGCCGATTTAATGTAGGCACAAACATTACTTACAATAGAAGTATCAACTTGCTAAACAACCAAGAAAGCTATATTCATCAAGAAATAGTAGGCGGAAACATACGTTATGAATTTAATATAGAGGAAATTTGGGATATTTCGATTACCGCTAACTTAAGCCATCAAAAGACTTCTTATGACTTCAATGAGGCGCAAAATCAACGCTTTTTGAACGAAACATACGGTGTAAGTACCAATTTGAATTTTACACCGCGTTTTTGGTTTAGTTCAAATCTTAACTATATGATTTACAAAGGTTTGACAAGCGATTTTTATCAAGAACTGCCTATGCTCAATGCGTCTTTATCAGCACTTGTGCTGAAAAATGGTAAAGGTGAATTGAAATTGGCACTTGTTAACGCCTTAAATCAAAATACAGGCGTAACACAAACAGCCAATGCTAACTCGCTACAACAAGAAACTATCAATTCGCTTGGGCGATACCTCATGTTGAGCTTTACGTACTCACTCAATAAACTTTCTAATCCTGCTTCGGGCAAAAATAACATGCGTCGCATGATGTTTGGAGGAATGAATTAAAAAAAAGATTTGCGATTGAAAAACTTTTTAAAAAACTATTTTTAATAACTATAAAATATTTTTTTTGTTGATTTTTTGCAATCGTAAATCAAAAATCGTTAATGATAATTAAATTATCAGTTTTTTGCAATCGTAAATCAAAAATCAAAAATCGTTAATATCCCATGAAAAATCTTATTTTATTTCTACTCCTTGCCTACCCGCTTGTTGGCTGGGCGCAAGTAAAACGCGAAGGTTATGCGCTCTATGAAGTGAAACGCGACCTGCACGCCAATCTGACCAAAGACCAAGAAAAGTACAAAGCTATGATGCCTCCTTTTTTTACGGCTAAGTTTGACTACTTTTTTAATGCAAAAGAATCTATCTTCAAATACAGTGAGGAAGAAGATGACGAAGAAGCAGACAACAACGGTATGGGCGCACGTATGCGCATGATGCGTCCAAATCTCGAAATTTATCTCAATAACGCTGAAAAAACACGTTCGGAACTACGTGGGGGTATGGGAAAAGATTATTTGCTTGAAGGAGATGCAAAAAATCATAGCTGGAAACTCACAGACGAAACCGCCAAAGTCGCAGGTTACGATTGCAAAAAAGCTACTTGCGCAGATAAGGACGGCAAACCTGTATTGGCTTGGTATGCAGAGAGTATCCCTGTTTTTATGGGGCCTATGGGTTACAGCGGACTGCCCGGACTTATCCTAAAAATGGATATAGACAATGGCATCACAATATGCGAAGTCAAAAAACTTACTTTTCAAAAAAACAAGGAAAATGTTATAATTAAACCTACAAAAGGTAAAAAAATAACAGAGGAAGAATTTGACGCAGAAATCAAAAAAATGCGCTCTGAAAGCAAGCCAAAAATTCAAATGAAAAGCAAAGAATAACAACACGTGCTGTATAAATGCATTAAAAGGCAGGCAAGTTCACAACTTGCCTGCCAAAACCAACCCTCAAAAACTATAAAATAAACGAAGCAAGGGTTTCAAAACATCAGTTTATTTCCTTTTTTTAGAAAGTTATTGCGAAAAGACTTGCCTATTATATGAATTTTGCTTGCAACCCCACGATGAAAATCGTGGGGTTGCTTAATTTAAGCCTATAATTTTAATTGTGGGGAGCATATTTTTGTATAAATCTGGTTCTTCTAAAGTTATTATGGAAGTATGCCGAGAATTAGCCATGCTGTGCGCCTCAGTTTGTTCCTTTAGCACTTTGCTTTTGCAAAACAGGGGATTCTTGCAGAATGGCTACGCGAGGGGTTTTTGGTAAATCCCACCATAACTTTCGAAGAACCATGATATATATGCGCTATGTATTAGGCATTTTCTTTTGACAACTATAAAAAAAGCCGTACTTTTGCACAAAACCTTAAAATATATGAAATTTGGCGTTATTGTATTTCCTGGCTCGAACTGTGATGATGATATGGTCTATCTCTTGCGCGAAACGTTGGGGCAGGAAGTTATAAAACTTTGGCATAAGGATACAAATTTGCAAAATTGCGACTTTATAGTAGTACCTGGCGGTTTTTCGTATGGCGATTATTTGCGTTCAGGAGCTATAGCGCGTTTCTCGCCTATCATGCCCGAAGTACAACGCCATGCTGCAAAAGGTGGATATGTATTGGGAATATGCAACGGCTTTCAAATTTTAACGGAGGCAGGCTTGCTCGAAGGTGCCTTACTCAAAAATACAAACAGGCAGTATATTTGCAAAAATATTTGGCTACGCGCCGAAACTCAAAAGAGTTTACTTACGCAAAACCAACCCGAAAGCACCCTTTATAAAATACCCATAGCACACGGGGACGGGCGTTATTATGCAGATAATCAGACACTTGCCTCCCTTCAAGCGCATGACCAAATTATTTTTCGTTATGCTACCGAGGCAGGCGAGGTGGTAGAGGAAGCGAATCCGAATGGCTCGCTCTCCAATATTGCAGGAATATGTAACAAAGCGCGCAATGTGTTTGGCATGATGCCACACCCTGAACGCGCCTCTGACAGCAAATTGGGCAATGTGGATGGGCTAAAACTGTTCCAATCATTCTTGTAAGGCTACCGCTTTTTTATTGATTAGCTGTATTTACAATCTTAAATGCTTAATCTTTCACTACCGCCATCTCGACTCTTCTATTTTGAAGCCTGCCTTCAGGAGTTTCATTGGTAGTGATAGGTTTGGTTTCACCATACCCTTTGGGCATCATGCGCTCTTTATTGATAAAGCCCGTTTTTTCCAAGTAGGTTATCACAGCTTTTGCCCTATTTTCAGAAAGTGTAAGATTTTGCGCATCATCGCCTTGAGCATCTGTATGCCCACTAATTTCTATATGAAAATTAGGATGCGATTGCAAAAAGGCGGCAATCATATTTAGGGTAGGGTTAGATTCTTTGGTGATAACAGCTTTGCCCGTTTCGAAATGTAAGTCATTTAACACAATAGAACTGCCCACTACGCTTGGCTGTAGCGCAAAATCTTTCGTAAATACGTGTGTAGTATCAGTGCCTTGCAAAAACACGCGTGTACTGTAATATCCTTTAGCCGTTGCTTCCAAATAAAACTGAGGAACTTTTTGCATGTGGCTAAATTGATAAGCACCTGTTTGCTCTCCCGTCTTTTCATAGGCACGATAGTCAATATTCATCAACACAAAATCAATGCGAGCAGGCAAGGGCTTTTGTGTAAGTGCATCTGTAACTTTTCCTATAATTTTAACAAAATTTTCCTCATCATCACGCTCAATATAACGCAAAACCTCCACTGCATCAACATAGTAATAAGCTACAGGGTACGCCACAGTTTGTATTTTTTTAAGTTTAGTATCTTCGTGCGAGCGGAAATTGCCTAGTACCAAATATTTATAATCTCCATCAGCCATAAAAGTTTCGGTAATAGTTGCCCAGCCTTTACTTTCAATAATAATTTCGTGTGCATATACTTGAGGTGAGCGCATCGTACCCATTTCTTTAGGCAATTCGTTCAAAAAACAAATGCCCACGCCATCACAAGCATAATTGGCATAAGCTTCAGCTAAACTTATACGAAATTTAACGGTATATTTTTTACCTTTTTCTAATGGCTCGCTAAGTTCGGTGGCAATATACTCATTGCCTGCCTGCTCATGAAAAGCCAACACCCCCGCATAATTGCTGCCCTCTGCGGCTATTTGTGTCCCAAAAAAGTTCGCGGGTGTATGTAATTTAGCCTTTTTTGCGCATTTGCTGAAAAGGTCAGGCGTATTCCCCAAGTTTTTCCAACCCGTAGCGTCCTCTATTTGCCCAAAATCATCAGGACACTCTATCAATTCCTCGAACCCTCCATTTCTAACCAAATTAGTTAAATAGGTCTTAGATTGCCCAAAAATGGCAGCTGAATGAATAAAAAAAGTGATGCATATAAAAAATAACCGCATTATAGTATTAGACTGATAAACGTTCTTTCAATAAATCGTAAGCCTCTATATATTTTATTTGGGCTACTTTGGTCAAAGTGCCTGTAGCTATTATCTCCTCAAAATGCTTTAAAAGTAGCTTTAATGTGGCTTTTTGAGGAAACAGTGTGAGTAGTATCTTTTCGTATATTGCATCATTTGAAAAAAGTTTTTTAAAATCATTGGCTGATATAACCTTAATTTGTTCCATACTATTTGAAACATCTAAGTCAAAGTTTAATTCAGGCATTTCAGGTATTTCATCTCTCCACTTTTCTAAATAGGCAAGAATTTCTTCCCATACGTGGGTAATATGTAGCATATCAAAAAAAGGCTTGCCATAAAATATATGAATAGGTATCTTTTTACTATCACGAGCTAAAACAGCTCGTTCTTCATAGTAATTAATATTTTTAACCATTTCAGGGTCAATAAAAAACATAAAAGAAATTACATTTTTTCCGTATTTATGTAACATTAAATCTATTTTATTTTCAAAGTTTTGAAATTGCCCCACTTTTTTAGTTGAATCATGGTCATCTCTTAATTTTTGTTCTGCAAAATAATACTGTGTACCTTTCTTAAAACATTGGTCTATATCCAATTCCTTTTCTTTCCAAGTATATTTTCGAGGTAAGAGCGTATAACCATTTTCAGCAAGATATTCGGCAATAATTGTTTCAAAAGCATCGCCAAAGCGGATTTCTTGTGATTGTGTGAGGTTTTGTAATAATTTTAATTTAGGCAAGGTAGGGCGAAATAAGCCTATGAAACGAGCAGGTTTTTCGGCTATTTTTTCTAATAAATCTCGCTTAGAAGTGGTGTCATTAAATACGGTTGTATTTAGAATTTCTTTAAATCGCAGATATTGCATAAAGCATTTTTTTAGGGGAGGAAAATTAAAAATACTGATAGACTTTGGACAATGAGGGAGTGTAATATCTATACCCCCCTTAAGATTAATGACAAACTCGCAGCTTTCAAAATAGCTTGCTACTACTTCTGATGAATCAAGTTCAAGCATAGTCAAAATAGCATTTGCATAGAGATGATGATATCTTTCGATATCATTTTTTGCAAATGAAATTACACTAAATAGTTGTGCTATTTTCCTTTGTGCCAACCTAAAGATACATATTCGCATTTATTTGGTTGATTAGTAGCCTTGATAAGCATCATCTCTTGTCTATCTTTAGGCATCTTACCTATTGATTTTTCATAGTGGGCTATCAAAGTTTTATCAAAGTGCCAATGTATTTCTGTAGCTTTTGCAAAGGCTATGTTTTGGCTTATAATTTTTTCCAACATACTTTTTAGACTGAAAAAAGTTCGAGTTCTTCGATGTTATTTTTAATTTTAGGTTTACTTTTACTTTTACTTTTTGCAACATTAAGTTTTGCTGTATTGGGTTGGTGCGTACTGTCAATAAACTGTATAATATAATTTTGCCTCAAATCATCTATTAAAATCTTTTTGCCATCGCGTTCTACAAACCAAAACTTCCATCCATTATTACTGGGTTTATTCAGAATAGTCGAGCTAATTTTGTGTATCGAGCCAACTTGTTCCTGCCAAATAAGGCTGGCATCTGCTAAAACCTGTGCCGTTTGTTTGTCTTGAGGTGCATACAATAACTCGCCTACCTCAATCATGCCTTTTTCAATCAAATTGCCAAACGGTACTTTAATTTGAGGACGTTCTATAGGGTGTTCGAGGAGGTTTTTTTCTAAAGGCACTACTTTTTTTAGGCGTTCTTCCGTAACTTCTATATAAAATGGTTCGCGTTCTATGCCTATATAATTTCTGCCCAGCTTTTTAGCTACAGCGGCTGTAGTGCCACTGCCATTAAAAGGGTCTAAAATTAAATCATTTGGGTTAGAGGAAGACAAAATAACTCTATACAGCAGTTCGGCAGGTTTTTGGGTAGAATGTGCTTTTTGCCCGTTTACTTTTATGCGTTCCTCACCACTACAAATAGGTATGTGCCAATCGCTTCGCATCTGAAGGTCATCATTAAAAACTTTCAAGGCTTTATAATGGAAAGTAAAGTGCGATTCTTTTTCCTTAGATGCCCAAATAAGTGTTTCATGGGCATTGTTAAATCTCGTACCTTTAAAATTAGGCATAGGATTGCTTTTTACCCAAATAATATCATTCAATAGCCAAAAATCAAGGTTTTGAATAATAGCCCCCACCCGAAAAATATTATGATAGCTACCT